>CAMYVI010000359.1 GCA_947302185.1 uncultured Lachnospiraceae bacterium | reverse complement strand
TTACAAGTGTTATTATATATCGAAATACATTGAAAAGCAACAAAAAGTTAAAACAAATTTAACAAAAATTTTGGGATTATAAAATGAATAAAATGGAATACATAACTCCCTGCCATTTTGGCCTTGAATCTGTACTGAAAAGAGAAATAAACAGACTCGGATACGAAATAACATCGGTGGAGGACGGACGGATCACTTTCAACGGAGATGCGTCGGCATGTGCCAGAGCGAACATAAATCTCCGGACAGCTGAGAGGGTTCTCCTGAAAGCCGGAGAATTTGACGCCTTCACATATGATGAACTCTACGAAAAGACCAGGGCAATTCCCTGGGAGGGAATTCTTCCGAAAGACGCAAAATTCTGGGTCACGAAAGCTTCCTCTGTTAAGAGCACACTGTATTCTCCTTCAGATATCCAGAGAATCATGAAGAAGGCCATGGCGGACAGAATGTCCTCCGCATACGGCCTCAAGTGGATGCCTGAGGACGGCTCATCCTATCCTATGCGTGTTTCTCTGAAAAAGGACCGGGTAACAGTAGGTATCGACACGACAGGTACATCTCTTCATAAGAGGGGTTATCGCGTCTCGCCGGTAATAGCACCGATCTCAGAGACGCTGGCAGCGGCCCTTATCATGCTGACGCCATGGAAACCGGGAAGAATTCTCGTGGATCCTTTCTGCGGATCCGGAACATTTCCGATTGAAGCGGCTATGATCGCCCGAAATATTGCACCCGGTATGAAGAGAGACTTTTTGTCGGAGACATGGGACAGCATTTTGACCGGTAAAGAATTTGCCGATGCACGTGCAGAAGCCGAATCGGCGATTCGCGATGGGTATGATTCCGATATACAGGGCTATGACATTGATCCGAAAGCCATACGGGCATGCAGAGACAACGCTGAAGCTGCAGGGGTCGGAGGGCTGATTCATTTTCAGCGGAGAGAGATAAAAGAATTGCATCATCCGAAGAAATATGGTTTTATTATTACCAACCCTCCATACGGAGAGAGAATTGAGGACCGTGAGAATCTTCCGGCTCTTTACGGTGAGCTCGGAAAAGCTTATCAGGCCCTGGATTCCTGGTCAATGTATGTTATCACGGCCTATGATGCGGCAGAGGCCGCAATCGGTCGTAAAGCGACGAAAAACCGCAAGATCTATAACGGAATGATGAAGACATACTTTTATGAGTATGCGGGGCCGAAACCTCCCAGAAAGGGTGCAGAGAGGAAATGATATGAAGATAATATTTGCAACCGGTAATCAGGCAAAACTTCGGGAAGTCAAGGCAATTGTGGCAGACCTCGGAATAGAAGTGGAGTCAATGAAAGATGCGGGGATAAATGTGGAAATCGTTGAGGACGGGAAGACATTTGCGGAAAATGCTCTGATCAAAGCCAGGACCGTATGCAAAGCCTGCGGGGAAGTGACAATGTCAGATGACTCAGGACTCGAAATCGACGCTCTGAACGGAGAGCCCGGTATTTATTCTGCCCGGTATATGGGCGAGGACACATCATATCATCTGAAAAACATGAATCTGGTAGAGAGACTGAAGGGGATTCCGGATGAGGAGAGGACAGCGCGATTTGTCTGTGCGATCGCCTGCGTCTTTCCCGACGGCAGAGAGATAACCTGCCGTGAGACCTTTGAGGGCAGAATCGGTTACGAGGAGAAAGGTGAGAACGGGTTCGGTTACGATCCGATATTCTTTGTCCCGGAAAAAGGATGTTATTCAGCAGAACTTTCCCCCGAGGAGAAGAACGCGATCAGCCACCGCGGAAAGGCCCTCAGAACCATGCGGGCAAAACTGGAGGAGATCTTATGAAAATTCTGATCGTCAGCGATACACACGGACGTGACGATAACCTGGTAAAAGTCCTCAAGAAGGTCAAGCCGATTGATTATCTTATTCATTGCGGTGATATCGAAGGAAGCGAGAAAAAAATAAGAGAGCTTGCCGGATGCCCCTGCTCAATGGTGAAGGGGAATAATGATTTCTTTACGGATATACCGAGAGAAGAAGTTATCACCCTGAGCAGATATAAGGTTTTTATCACACACGGCCACACATACGGAGTCGCGTGGGACGAAGAGGAAATTAAAGAGGCGGCGCGCGAGCGGGGCTGCGATATTGCGATGTACGGGCATACTCATCGCCCGTCTATCAGGCTCGCTTCGGGAAAAGGCGATGTGACGACGATCAATCCCGGTAGTCTGGCCTTTCCGCGGCAGGAGGGCAGAAAGCCGAGCTATATAGTGATGGAGATCGATCGATTCGGGAAGGTACATTTTCGCATTAACTATTTATCGAGGAGCGGGAAGATATCGCTGTGGTGAGACTGACATTTACGGTTTCTTTATGTCATCCCCGTCTTCAGGTTAGCCATCCGACGACTGAAGACATGGCGTTCTGAATTGAGGATATGGGGCAGAGCATGCTTAGGCAAGGCGGATCGCAGCCGCGCATTAAGGAAGGTGCTTCGCACCATGCGCGGCGCGGC
>CAMYVI010000358.1 GCA_947302185.1 uncultured Lachnospiraceae bacterium | reverse complement strand
GTCGGCTCCGATGCCGGCGGCGCAACCAGATGGATTTCCATCGCCGGTCTGAGATTCCAGCCGGTCGAGCTTACCAAAATCATTCTTATTGTATTTTTTTCGAAATATTTCATGGATACAGAGAACGAGCTGAATAAGCCGAGAAGTATTCTCCGGTCGATTCTGTTGATCGGTCTTCCTCTGTTTCTCGTGTTCAGCCAGCCGGATCTTAAGAATACGCTTACGATTATGGCTATTTTCTCTATACTGTATTATTCGGCGGGGCTGAGTTATAAAATCATAATATCCGTAATTGCTGCCATCGCTTTGTTTGCCGGTATTTTCATGGCTATTGTTACTCAGCCGAATCAACACCTGATCAGGGAATATCAGCGTCAGCGTATCATGGCATTCCTTAATCCTGACGAAGCGGAATACACGGATGATACTACGCAGCAGAATAATTCTGTCACCGCAATCGGGAGCGGAATGCTGACCGGTAAGGGACTCAACAACTCTGATGTATCCTCGGCTAATAAAGGTAATTTTATTTCCGAGATTCAGACTGACTTTATTTTTGCGGTCGCGGGTGAGGAACTGGGATTTCTGGGAAGCTGCGGAATCATCATCCTTCTGCTGCTGATCGTTCTTGAGTGCCTTCATATGAGTACGAGAGCAAAGGACCTGTCGGGAAAGCTGGTCTGCTGCGGGGTTGCCTCAAATGTCGCGTTGCAAAGCTTTATCAACATAGGCGTTGCTACACGTATGCTTCCGAATACGGGAACGCCGCTGCCGTTCGTCAGCTACGGTCTTACTTCTCTTGTCAGTCTGTACATCGGTATGGGAATGGTACTGAATGTCGGTCTGCAGGAAAAAATTGAGTTGGATGAAATCAGTAACAGAAGACTTCAGGTGCATCAGGAGGCATAAATGTGAAGGTGAAGGACTTTTTAAAAAAGAAACCGAATCCGGAAAAGCTTCTGGGAAGAATTAAGAGTAGGAAAGTGCAGGATGAGAAAAATGAAGGTTCCGGTCATGCAGAAGCCGAGATAGACGGGAATGATCGTTCCGGGGACGCAGAAGATGCGGATTCAGCCGATAAGAGAAGTCCTGTTACTGAAAAGCCTTCTGTCGGGAATTATATATCAAAACAGAAGAATATCAGAAGTAAAGCCGTAAATATGTTCCGGCGAGTCTATACGCTGCTGCAGTCACTGTCTCCGAAAATGTTTATTACCGTAGCTCTGCTCGGTATCATGCTTGTAGCTGCAACTATAGGAATTGTGGCAGCATTGATCCTGCATCACGCAGATAATCTTCCTTTGACGGAGCCGTATTCTAATAAAAAACTTGTTTATCAGGCATCTGAAGATACAGCTCTTGCCGTGAGCAGTGCCTTGTCCTCTGATTTGTGCGTCGGAAAAGATAATACATCTTCCGGAGACATAGTACTCAAAGAAGGAGAATCGGCTGCTCTGTTCAGTCTTGAAGATAAAGAAGTTATTTTCGCCAGGAATATGTATGAAAAGATATACCCGGCTTCGATAACCAAAATCATGACGGCAATATTGACTCTGAAATACGGCAATATGGATGATGTTGTCACGATCATGTGGAGAGATCTGGAACTTGAAACAGGCTCCCAGGTGGTCGGTTTTCAGATAGGTGATCAGGTAACGGTTCGTGAACTTCTGCACGGTCTGCTGGTCCATTCGGGAAATGACGCTGCTATGGCTCTTGCAAGATATGTCGGCGGCGGATCCATGAACAGCTTCATTCAGATGATGAATGATGAGCTCGTACAGATCGGTGCGACCGGATCTCATTTCACGAATCCTACGGGTCTTCAGGATACTGATCACTATACTACGGTCTACGATATTTATCTCATGCTGAATGAAGCTATCAAGTATACTGATTTTGTAAGTATCATGCAGATCTCAGTCTACAATGTGAATTATACGACATCAGCAGGTGAGCCAAAGTTCGTCAACCTTGATTCAACTGACCGCTACCTGACTGGGGAAACGAAACCTCCGAAAGATGTGGTGGTACTCGGAGGTAAGACGGGAACGACTTCGGCAGCCGGACATTGTCTTGCAATCGTATCGCAGAACGCTTTCGGCCAGCCGTATATTTCTATCATTGTTGGAGCACAGACAACGGAAGATCTTTATGAAGACATGAATGTTCTGCTCTCCGAAATCAACTGAGAGCGGTACATAATCCCTTGTTTTTTTAGGGTTAATAAACTATAATTATATAAAGAACCAGAACTTCCCGGCGATGCATTTACGAAGAAACGGTCTCTGAAATGCATGTGGGAAGTTTTAGTTACGAAATAGGCGCCAATCTCAGAGTCCGCCGACACTGAAAAGGGAAAATACAATAATAAAGGAGGAAAACGGATATGGTTCGTTTAATTGTTGGGCATAAAGGCAAAGGTAAGACGACGGAAATCCTGCAAATCGCTAATCAGCATATTAAAGAGGCAACGGGCAACGTCGTTTACCTTGACAAGAGCAACAAGCATATGTATGAATTGAACAATAAGATCCGTCTTATTG
>CAMYVI010000357.1 GCA_947302185.1 uncultured Lachnospiraceae bacterium | reverse complement strand
TACCCTCCCATAGAAAAGTTGTTGAAATTGTATAAACCTATTGGTTACAGCATTTTCTAAATTGTAACATTTACAAGGAAATTATAAAGAAAAAATAACCGAAATGGTTGTTTGTTTCAATAATTCTGCTGAATTATCAGTTCTTTTAAAATATTGTTTCATCTATTTGAAATGCATATTCGGCAGTACAGTCTATTTCTCCGGTCGGCTTACATATGATTGAAAACTTTACCGTTTAATCATTTACAGATGTTTCTTTATAGCTCACATCGAACTGCCATATCTTACTGCCTGCCATTTTCTGAAATCTTACATTTTCCTCTCTGATTTTTTCACGGTTCTTTTCATATTCCAAAAAGATCAGTACATCCGCAATGTATTTGAAAGCAGTAGTAAATAATGTCCCGCTCTCCTCCCTGAGCACTCCTTGACTTTTCTCTCCGGTCGGGATGATAAGCGCATGGTCAACGTATCTCGAAAGACCGCTCTCAATATTTCCGGTAAAGCACAGGATTTTTGTGCCGTTTTCGTGCAGGATTCCCGCAAGATCATTCATTCTCGCATTATTACCGTTAAAACTGATCAGCGCAGCAAGGTGGCCAGGTCTTTTTTCCATGGCACTCCGAATCTGCAGGGAAGGTTCAACATAGACTCCTGCCATTTTTCCGCATTGCATGAACCGGTAGACCGCGTAGGCAGCACAGTGGGCATTCAGATCGAAAGCATAGAAGTCGAGGCACTCTGCGTTGTGAATCATTTCAAACGCCTTGTTGATCCTATCAGGCGCATTCTCTCTGATCACTCTTTCTACGGCTTGCCGATAGATTACCGCCTCCCTGAGCAGGACGGGCATATCAGTGCCTGCATCTGTCATCTGTCCCATGCTGTTCGTTCCTGTCATTTCACCGCTCTGCTCGCGGTAATCCTGCAGAAAATGGATGCGAAAATCCTGATATCCCCTGCATCCGAGCTTCTTACAGAACCGGGTGACCGCAGCAGCGCTGGAGTAGGTCGCTTCACCGAGATCGTGCGCTGTCATATTGTACAGCTTTTGAGGATGCTGTATAAGATACGTACGGATAGACTGCTCCCGCTCCGTAAGATTCTCATGTTCCACTATGTCTTTGAGTATTCCCATTTTTCCCTCCGGTCCCGAGAACTGATAATTTATCGTATCATTTGTGATTGATTGTTTCAATATGTTCTTCAATCATTCTATTGGTGAAAAATCTTTTCAACAAAAAAGGGGCAGTCAAATTTGACAGCCCCGAATATTATTTCTGTATGAAGTTTTAGAATTCCGCCGTGGTATAGCCCTGGCCGCGCGCAGTATTGAGAGTATCGCCGGCATCAGCCGTGTTCTCGTCGTCATCTTCCGTTCCGTACGGTTCCTCATTCCCGCCATCATCCGGAAGATCCACTTCATTATAATCCTCTGTGTTTCCGACATCGCCCGTGTTTCCGTTAGATGCAGAACCGCTGCCCGATGTGCCCCCGGAGGTACCTTCGGTATTCCCGCCGGTCTGTGTAGTGTTGCCCGTCGTATCGCCGGCAATCTGAGTTTGCTGCGTAATCACCGGTGTAGGCGTAATTGTGGGCGTCTCCGCAGGCGTAGGAGAAGGCGTCACTGTCGCAGTCGGCACAGGTGTCTGAGTCAATGCGGCATTACTGTTTCCGCCGAGCATGTCACTGCTCGTGAGCAGATAAAAAGTAAAGGCGAATATAATGATCGCACCGATCAGTATACCGATGAACACGGCTCCTCCGTCATTCTTTCCGGAATTCGAACTTCCGGACGCCTTCTTTTTCCGGACGGATTCGTTTCCGGATGTCTGACCGGTGCCGGGACCGGAGCAGCTGCCGGAGTACCTGCAGCTGCCGGAACTGCTTCCGCTTCATCCGCAAAGAAATGTATATCCTTACATTGAGACATTCCCGCAGCGCTGCATATTTTGTAAATATAAGCCTCCTCCGAAGAATACTTATACCGGAATATGCTCTGCTGGGATGCCAGCTGAAGCTCCATGCCGAGAGGGATTTCCGTTTTCTTCAGAACGATACACAGGAATTTCTTGGATCTTGAAAGCGCGAAGTTAATCTCTCTCCGGCAGTTTGCCGATTCCATAGAGTTCGGTGAGATGAACATAAGGAACAGGGAACATTTGTCCAGATGCTCCGCAATGTTCTCCGGCCACTCAACTCCGGGTTTTATGCCCTCGTCGTACCAGATGCGGTAGCCGAGGGAGGTCAGTTTTTCAATTGTACTGTAAACTTCGGCACTGTCTTTGTGCGCGTAGCTCACAAATATATACGGCTCGGAGCCGTTATATGCCGGAACCATATGTTTTCCTCCTGAAAATTATAAGCTCAATTTTCCAGCTTCTCATCAAGAACGCCCCGACGTTCCTGCCGTGACGCGCAGAGTGCAAATCACTTTCCCTGCCGCGCGGCCGTGATCCGCCGGCATATGCGACAACATCGAATTCTCGCGTACCGAAGCATTCGCACGACATATTAAATCAGGAAATCAGATTCGTCAAGTGTTTTCAAGAACGCCTCGGCGTTCTTGCCGCGCCGCGCATGGTGCGAAGCACCTTCCT
>CAMYVI010000356.1 GCA_947302185.1 uncultured Lachnospiraceae bacterium | reverse complement strand
TGCCATACAACACGCCGCATAGTCCAGAAGAACCAGCAGAGCAAGTCCGATTATTAACAGTATCTTCACAGCTCCACCTTCACCCTTCCGACCATCCTCAAGGTCTGCTCCCTCTGTCTGTCAGCGTAACCGATAGCGACCAGAGTGTCTCTTCTGGGAACCGGCTCCTCGCGTTTCCGTCTCATATGTTTCCGGTTGCTCTCACGGACCGCGTCTCTGTTATTGTCTCGCCATTTAATGCACTGTCGCTTGTGCCGTTCGTGTTTGCATCTGGGTGAGCTGCACGTCACCTGATTGCCTCGCGTCGGTACAAATACCCTTCCGCATATAACGCAATATTTTTCTTCGTAGTCTTTCATTTGTTCCTCTTCTTTGAGTTGTGCATCTGATATAGTTTCTTCTGCCTTGTAAGGTCGCTTTTATTGGCTTCATACTGGCTGTTCTTATAGCACTCCCAGCAGAGCCACACCGTCCTTCGTCCGGTGTTGTATGACATCATCCAATGATCATCAGCTTCGATACCGCAGATATCACATGTGCGCTTCACAATTTCCACTCCTTGTATAATTCAATCCAGTCATCGAACGGCTGAATTATTACCCACTCAGATCCGTTACACTTGTGCATGACTATCGGCATCTCGCCCTCACCGGCATCGCGTTTTGACTGAGCGAGTGCGTCCCATAATCTGAGTCGTTCCGTAAACTTGACTTCGATGTGTATTCCTTCAGGACCTACGACATCAGGACTTTCGGGACCGCCTTTATACTGGACACCGCGCCTTGCATCGAATCCATGTTCTCTGAACTTAGCCGCAGCCATGCGCTCGCCTCTCTTACCTTTATCTTTTGAGTTCATTCCGTCTCCTTATGTTTTGCAAAGTGTAGCTTTCGCTCAGCATCATAGTTCGCTTCATGCCATATGGCGTGACAGCTCTTACATAAGGCCACACCGTTGCTGATACTCCACAGCCAGTATTCAGAGAGGCCGATTTTATTGCCCACTGCGACCGGTATTATGTGATGTGCTTCTTCAGCAGGAATCCCGCATAACACGCATCGGCTGTTGTACATCCGCAGTACGTTCTCTCGAAAATTCTTCTGATCCGGTCTGACTATACGCTTCTTGCTATATTTGACCGGCTCGCTCCATGTCGCGCAATTAGCGCATACATATCGGAGCTGATTTCCTTTTTTTAGAAAATGGATATTATCACTATCACAGTTTTCACATATCATCCACGGCGGATCTTCTACGGGCTTCCAGCCCTCTTCATGTTTAGACTTCCACAAAGTCCGTGCTTCTTCTAACTTATCCATTTATTACTCCTGATAATTTCACCATAATCTCTGTTTGGGTAATTCCAGTACGGGAGAGACTTCAGTCTCCCGTACGGAATCCCCAGAGTTATCGTGATTCGTAATTCGCTCTATATATATAGGTTTTCCGAATCACGAATCACGAATCACTCAATTATTTCAGTCAACCATTTTGCGTTTCTTTGTTTTGGTCTGAGGTATCGTGTCCCTTTATACATGACGCTTGCGACATTTCGTCTGATAACTACCCGCTCACCGCTTACAAGTGTTGCCGGCTCCCATCTTGTGTTAGGCCCGATAAAATCTTTCAATCTGTTTTCTGACATTCCGGTTTCACGAATCAGCTCATCCCGGTTAACGCAGTCATTACCAAATGCGAGATTTTCAAAAGCCTCTTCGATGGTCCGCTCGCGTTCCTCTTTTGCGGTTTGCTCGTTGCCCTTGCCTCGATTACTTCCGTTTTTATATTTCGCGCCTTTGAGAATTTTTAAGTCGTCTGGTCTGTGAATCGGATGGTCGAACCATAGCCTCGAGCCGTATCTTGGAGGGAATGACCTGAGCGTGTATGTCATTTCCCACGCAGATAATGATGCGTTTGCATCGCCATAGTGTTTGCGATATTTGTATTCAGCTTCACCCGGATTTAGCTCTGTCATATCGAGTATTGCGTCGGGATCTCGAGCGAATACGCCCGACCCGGAGGCTCTGTCCATAGCATTTGAATATTTATTCCCTGCATCCTTGCTGTGGTGATGACAGTAAATCATCGCCGTGCCGAGTGCTTCGGAGCATCTGTCAAAGTATGAGCAGAATTTCGACATTTCAGTTGCGCTGTTTTCATCGCCGGTTATCACTTTGTAAATCGGGTCCACTATGACCGCGAGATAGTTTTTCTCTTTGAATCGGTTGATAAGCAGCGGAGCGAGCTTGTCCATCGGTGTAGCGAATCCTCGCAGGTTCCAGATCCGGATGTTCTGAATATGCTCCGGTGGTATTCCGAGGCTGTTATATATCTGCTTGAAACGCTGATAACATTCCGCCTGGTCAAGCTCCATGTTCAGATATACGACCTTGCCTTGTTTGCACTTATTGCCCAGCCATGCACGTCCCTCTGCTATGCAGATTGCAAGTTCTATGAGCAGATAACTCTTACCCGCTTTTGATGGTCCTGATACGAGCATCTTGTGTCCGACGCGCAGCACGTTCTCGATTAATTCCTCTTTGACCGGCGGCATGTTGTCCCAGACATCAGCGAGAGACAGATCATCAGGAAGATTGTCATT
>CAMYVI010000355.1 GCA_947302185.1 uncultured Lachnospiraceae bacterium | reverse complement strand
AGTAGACAGTCTTTCCGGACGGCATATCGCACATCAGATATATGAACAGATAGATCATGCAGATCTCACTCGTAACAAACAAAAAGTAAAGATAAACCGGGGGATGATCCGTGAGCGTCATAAATCCGGTGATCAGGATAAAAAAGAACGCCGCCAAAAGACAGCGTTTTATTCCGGTGGCGCGCTTAGGCAGAAACCGGCAATACATTATAGCAGAGATCCAGTAAGCAATCGCGTACAAGATTCCGGGTGTGTGCGTAAGTTCTGTGTACATTAATAAGTTCCTCTCATGTCACTCCGTCAAGATATGCATGGATGGCCTCCTGAAGCAGCTTCTTTCTCGAACGGCTCACCGGCAGCGTGCTGTTTCCGACAATCACATCATTTCTGTGATAACCTGTCACCTTTGCCAGATTAATGAGGCATCCCTTATTGCACTTAAAAAAATGGTAAGGAGCCAATTGATTCTCCATAGTCAATGGAATTGATCCCGATCTTTCGGACGCCGCCTTTCACGGAGATCGTTATATAATTATCATCCGGGTGTCTCGCCCTGATCTTCATAATCGCTCGTTTGAGCGACTCCGAAAACGCGTAGTAGCTCACAGGTTTCAAAATATAGTCAAGCGCCCCGACCTTGTATCCTTTTATGGCGTACTGAGGAGCGTTTGTAATAAAGATAATTGTGACCTCCTGATCCACCTTCCTGATTTCCTCCGAAGCTGTCATTCCGTCCACAAAGGGCATCTCGACATCCATCAGAATCAGGTCATAGCTGCTCGAATAGTTCTCCGTAATGCTGTCCCCATCCGCAAACTCCGTAATTTGAAAAGATACACCGTTTTCGGCTGCGTATTTTTCAAGAAGCTCTTTTATTTCCTTGCGGGTATGAAGTTCGTCTTCCACAATCGCTACTCTCATATCAGGATTTTATCACCTTTCAAAAAAAACGTAAATAGTGGGGAGATTACAGCCGGTCCGCGTGATCTCCCTTATCAGGTCAGTCCAAAGTAAAGGAATTAAAATCAAATGTTCCGCCCTTTCCCTCGACGCTGAAGTAAAGAGCTTCTTTTTCGCCAAGGCGGTCCGGAAGAGTTCCCGTAAAATCCTCGGGTTTCTTGCATGTATGCACCGGAATACGGCAGATCACTTCGCCTTTCTCCTGTGTTCGAATGACCACTGCACACCCGTCGCCATACCCCTGCAGATTCACGGTGACCGTCTTCGTATCTCTGAGATCAAAATACTTAAATCCTACCGTGCAGTCCGTACAGAAGTTAGAAATGTACTGAGGCTCGCCTTCCTCGCGGTCACCTCCGCGCTGCGTAAGGAACGGATTGCTTCCCTTACGGAACTTGATCATAGACATAAATCTCGTGCCGTTTTTGCCATATACATTGCATGCGATGGCAGTCGGATATGTGCCCTTGCCGCTAAGAGGACCTCCGTTAAGACCGCATGAAGTCATCTCGGCCTGATAGAACTTTCCGTCCTCAAAGCGGATTTCTTCTGCGCAGGCCTGTCTGGATGACTGCTTACGGTTGCTGTGCCTGTGGTAGAAAATGTAATACTTGCCGCCGATCTCAATCAGACTTCCATGTGTGTTGCCTGTCGAATTTCTGGCATGCTCTGTATCCGGAACGCCGGGAAGTCCGATATCACCGCAGGAGACCAGTATACCGCCATACTCAAATCCCCCGTCAGGGCGATCGCTGACTGCATAGCACAGATTGTGACTGTTCAGAGAGCTGTATATAAAGTAATACTTGCCATTAAATTTGCGCATGGAGCTCGCTTCGCCGAAAGGCTGCTCCTCATAGGGTGTTCCCTTAGCTTCTTCGCCGGTCAGAACACCGATATATTTAGGGCCCTCCTTGACCGTCAGCATGTCGGAGGTATCCAGTTCGAAGAACATCGGACCATGTTCGGTAGGCTTGCTTCCGTCCAGAAGAATCGGATTTCCGCCGAAAGCAAATCCTGTATACAGATACAGCCTTCCATCGTCATCCTTCAGACACCCGGGATCGAACTGGAAGGGCTCATTCTTTTTGCCGATCGGCGTACCGTCCTGATATTTGACATAACCATAGAATTCATACTTGCCTGCAGGCTCATCGCACACAGCGACAGAAATCATCTTGGTCCCGCCCATAAAATAGTATAAATAATATCTGCCGTCATCACCGACCACCATGTCAGGCGCCGCAAGACCGTTTGTCATTCGGATACGGGAGCGGCGGGATCCTGCTCTCTCTTAAAAATCACGCCGTGGTATTTCCAATTTCCCAAATCATCTACCGGTGCGGACCAGCACACATAATCGCCCAGACAGAAGTTCAGTCCGTTGAAAAGATCGTGAGAACCGTAGACATACACTCTGCCGTCGACAATATGCGGCTCTGCATCCGGAACATACTCCCAGCTTGGCAGGTACGGGTTAACTGCTTGCATTGTTTTCATAAGAGCCCCCTTTTTCATTCCAGTGAGCCTTTCGGCGCACTTTTCCATAGTAACTCTGGTCACCTGTCTATATTCTACATTAAACTCCGGCAAGATTTCTGATTTGGTGTGAAATGTCGTTTTTTTGCCGTAAACAGACCTTTTTAACCGTTTTATTTA
>CAMYVI010000354.1 GCA_947302185.1 uncultured Lachnospiraceae bacterium | reverse complement strand
TCTGAGATTTGATGACGACCACCATCGGTTTTCCGAATTTGTTCTTGATGCTGTTTACCATTCCGCTGATCAGAGTCGAATCCAGGAGACCGGAAGAAGTGCTGTCGATTTTATCCAGATAGAACTCATGCTCCGGAGTGAGCCGCGTGTCGTAGAAAATGCAGGTATCTCCACAGGAAATAAGCTGCTTGCCATCGATTGTGATAGTGATCACGGAACTCAGGGTCTTTGTCGTATACCATTCGTCCGAAGAGGAGGAATAGGTTTTTTCTTCTACGATGTTGTTATCAATGTCGATCTTTTTGCCGTGTGTTCTCAGAGTACGGATTCCGGTATTGTCGAATGTGTCAATGTAGTATTCATTTCCGATGATGCTGCCATGCAGATCATGGACTCCGCTTTGCATACTGGCACAGCCGGCAAGCGCAGTCATGAGTATCAGAAGTACGATAGCGGCCAAAGTCTTATTCCATTTCTTCATCTTGAATTCCTCCCACTCCGGCGTCACCGCCTTCATCTCGTGCCCTAAAGGTCTGGCTTCGCATCGCAAGTGCGAATCAGGTGCCTAGACCCCTCGCTTACGCAAAAAAGTGAGTCAGAGGATGCATCCCCTGACCCACACGGATCTGTGATTTTACTAGTCCTGCTTGTTTCCGTGAATCAGAATGATTGAACCGTCCTTCTTTTCCACTTCGACAGTGCATTTAAGACCGATAGTCGTGATGGTGGCAAGGATGACAGCCCATGGTGCAGCCGCAAGGCCGAGGACTGTCCCGATGATACCGACTGTCATCGGCAGGTTCAGAATAACGGTATCGTTTTTGCGGATACGGATAAAGGTAACATTGCCATCTTTTACCACGGCTTTAATTTTTGCCACGATGTCGTTTGCCGCGGTCTTAATTTCTTCGGATGTTTCTTCGGCGGCTTTTTCAAACTCTCCGGCTGCAGACTTCAATTCTTCAACGGTGGTCTCGGCAGCTTTCTGGAGCTCATCCAATGCATCTTCGACTGTCTCTTTTTCGGCATCTTCCGGGGCAGCATCTTCCGGGGCAGCATCTTCCGGGGCAGCCTCTACCGGAGCAGCTTCTTCCGGAGCAGCTTCAGCGATGACATCTTCAACTTCAGCGACGATCTCTTCTTCGTTAATGATTTTGTTCTCTTCCATGATAATTTCCTCCTTACAGGAATGTTCATTGTTTATATTATAAACGACAGATGCACTAAATCAAACAGCAAAAAGCATTCCGTGTTTTTTCTGCCTGTACGACGGCAGAGTCTGCCGATATCCGTCGCGTTAAAGAAGAGCAAAAGTCTCACTGAATTAATGATAACATATAAATTAAGTGGCAACATGATATATGTTATTGTAAAATATAATTGTTATTGAGCATTTTGTTGCGCCGCAGGCAGCCACTTAGCTGCGGCTGACAATAGAGCAGGAATTTATCAGGAGGAGACAGAGTATATGAATAATTTTGTACAGTATACACCGACAAAAGTTGTTTTCGGCAAAGGCACGGAGATGCAGGCAGGCGATCTGATTAAAGCGGACGGCGGCAGCCGTGTATTTGTAGTCTATGGCGGCGGCAGCGCAGTTAAGAGCGGACTGCTTGGCCGCGTGACAAAATCCATTGAGGATGCAGGCCTTGCAGCTATGACTTATGGCGGTGTCAAGCCCAATCCTACGCTGGCACATGCGGAGGAAGGTGTCCGCCAGGCCGTGGAATTCGGTGCGGATTACATTCTGGGCGTAGGCGGCGGCAGCGTTATTGATACAGCCAAGGCTATTGCCCATGGAACATCTCATCCCGATGCAGCGCTCTGGGATATCTGGTTTAAGAAGGTCAAGATCACAAAATCTCTGCCGATCGCCTGCGTGCTGACCATCGCGGCAGCCGGCTCGGAAATGTCCGCGGACTCGGTCCTGACAAATGAAGAGAACGGCAAAAAGAAGGGCTTCGGCACAGATCTGAACCGCTGCAGGTTCGCCATTATGAACCCTGAGCTTCTGCCTTCTGTTCCGGACTATTACTTCTTTGCAGGCGTCGCTGACATCATGATGCATACTATGGAACGCTATTTCATCCCGGGAATCAAGTGTGAACTGACAGATGAGATCGCGGAAGGCCTCCTGCGTACGGTCATTAAGAACGCCAGAATCGTTAAAGAGAACCGCAATGATTATGATGCCAACGCTGAGATTATGTGGGCAGGAGCTCTGTCCCATAACGACCTGACGGAATGCGGCAGAGGCAAGGACTTCTCGGTACACAAGCTCGGCCAGCAGATGGGCGGTATGTATGACCTTGTCCACGGTGCGACCGTGACCGCAGTCTGGAGCGCATGGGCAGCTTATCTGTACAAAGACTGCCCGTCCAGATTCTCTCAGTATGCCCGCAAGGTATGGGGCGTGACAGAAGAGGATGATATCAAGGCTTCAGAAGAAGGAATCCGCAAAACTGTTGCGTTCTTCCGCGAAATCGGCATGCCGGTATCCATTAAGGAGATGGGCATCACACCTACTGAGGAAGAGCTTGACCAGCTGTCTCTGGAGGCTTCTTACTTTAAGACTATTACAATTACCAAGATCAAGCCGGTAGATTATGAAGGCATCAAGGAAATGTA
>CAMYVI010000353.1 GCA_947302185.1 uncultured Lachnospiraceae bacterium | reverse complement strand
GGGTAATTATGTTTACAAGCTGTATGCCGGACGAGGGAAAGAGTACAGTCGTATTTAATCTGGCAAAAGCTTTGACTGATAGCGGCAAGAAAGTTCTCATAGTTGACTCGGACATGAGAAAGTCGGTCATGATCAGAAGATATAATGCGACACTGCCGAACGGCAAGGAGATTCTCGGACTTTCTCACTATCTGTCCGGACAGAGCACTGCTTCAGATATCCTGTATCAGACAAGTGTTAACGGAATTTATATGGCATTCGCCGGACCGTCGGTGGCGAATCCGACGGAAATGCTGGAGAGAAAAGAATTCGAAAGCTTTATTGATATCGGAAAGAAGCATTTTGACTATATCCTTATCGACTGCGCGCCGCTCGGAGCCGCAATTGATGCGGCGGTTGTCGCCCGTGTATGTGATGGCGCAATCATGGTAGTCGAGCAGGGAGGCGTCGGCGCCCGCATGATTGTTGAGCACAAGAAGCAGTTAGAGGCTTCCGGCGTCAGAATCCTCGGCGCAGTGCTCAATAAGGTAAAAATGAGCAACAGCGGATATTACGGTCATTATTATAAGAAGTATTACGGCAAGTATTATTCGAACGAACCGGAAAAAAAAGGAAAGAAGCACAGGAAAAAGTCTGCAAAGTAGGTTGATAGTTCCGCCTGTGTTTATCCGGTCGCTGCCGGTTACTTTGCCGAGAGGAATCGAAAGCACAATTCAGGCGCTTTCGTGTTAATGTCGAGGTAACGTATAAATATGAAGAGACGTACGAGACGTCACAGAAAGTCCGGTGCAGGCATTTACATAGCCGGGATTCTGTTGGCTCTGCTTGTGGTTACTATATTCGGAACGATGTTCTTTCTGAGAAAGAAAGAGAATGTGGCCCCGCAGACATCCGCAGTGGAAGCTCCGGACTATGACAATGCCGACAAATGGTCCGAGGGGGTCATCTCCCATAACGGACAGAATTACCGTTACAATAAGAATATCAGAACGTATCTGTTCATGGGAATTGATACTGACGAGCCTGTCCACAAAGCAGAGAATGGAATAAGCGGCGGTCAGTCGGATGGATTGTTTCTTCTGGTCGAAGACCGTGATAAGGGAAAGCTTTCTATTATATCCATACATAGAAACACCATGACGACGGTTAAGATGTATGACGAGTCAGGAGAGTACGTAGGGGACGGAACGCTTCAGATATGCCTGCAGCATGGCTACGGAGACGGGGAGAGGACGAGCTGTCAACGAACAATGGACTGTGTGTCAAACTTGTTTTTCAATATTCCGATCCACGGATATATTTCTCTCAACATGGGTGGCATCGGACTTCTCAATGATGCTGTCGATGGTGTGGAAGTGACGGTTCTGCAAAATCTCGATAATGAGAGCCGGAATGTGCATCTTATAGAAGGTGAGACAAAAGTTCTGAACGGGGACGAAGCCTATGTATATGTACGCAGCCGCGATACTTCGGAGTTCGACAGCGCTTCGGATCGCCTGAAGAGACAGGAACAATACCTGAACGGTTTATTACCTCAGATGCAGAGAAAGATTAAAGGCGTTACTTCGGCGGCTTCTGTCTACAAGAAAGCGGAAGACTATCTTTACAGCAATATCGATTATGTGAGGATGGCCGATGAGATGGCGGAGATGTCATATGACGCATCGCAGGATATGCACAGCGTTCCGGGCGAGGCGGTCATGGGAGACCAGTTCGAGGAGTTCCGTGTAGATGAGGAGGGACTGTATCAGCTCATACTGGATGTCTTTTATGATAAAGTAGATTGACAGAGCTGTCTTAAGCACATCTATCGTGAGACGAAAGGAAACTGTTATGTTCGTATAGTCATATTTCTTAAAAGGGAGAGGCTAAAAAACATAATCTTGTGCAATTCATTTTATTGACATGAAAAGATAGAATGATAAAATTAAATAGGATGTTTGGCCGAGAAAGGTCATAATTTCCTGCTATCAGGTTTCGATATTATACTTGGCGAGGGGAAACCTGAACTGAGTTTAATATATTACCACATGAAAAAATATTTGAAGGAAGGAGGTAAAGGCCAATGAAAATTAAAAAATTAGTTGTAGGTCTCGTAGCCAGCGCACTGGTAGTTGCTTCCATGGCGACAACAGTCTTTGCGGCAAAGAGCCCCACAACAGACCAGGTAACACCGACACCAACAGTTGCTCCGTCAACATCAGGCGGATCCAGCTCATCTGGAAGCTCAACGAGCTCCGGCAGTTCCAGCAGCTCCAGCAGCTCGTCAAAGAGCAACGCTGCGGTATTTGCATCCAACATCTCAGGTGAGGTCATCAAGTATGACGGACAGGATACGGATGTTCATGCAGCTGTCCTCAAGCAGCTCAGCGATTCCATTATCGCTTCTGCCAGGGCTCTCGGAACAGGAGGAATTCTGAAAGCAGTTGATGTAGAAGACTCCCTTAAGGATATGTATCAGTCATCAATCACTGTCAGATTCAGGAGCAGCGCATTCAAAGCAGGCATGAAGATCACAGCTCTTCATCAGCCGGATGGTTCTTCTGATTGGGAGAAAATTACTCCGGATTCAGTCAGCGATGGAGAATGTGTCGTAACATTCTCTTCCCTTTCTCCGGTAGTATTTACAGCTGAA
>CAMYVI010000352.1 GCA_947302185.1 uncultured Lachnospiraceae bacterium | reverse complement strand
CGAAAGCTCTGCCTCTGACCGAGCTTCTGGATGAGCGTATGCGTTTCACCCTCGGTTCGTACGGAAAAGGAGATTTCTTCGACATGAAAGGTGTTGTTGAGCTCTTGATTCGGAAGATGGGTCTTAAGAAAAAACCTGTTTATAATAAGGATGTCAAAAAGAACTATCTTCATCCGGGACGTCAGGCTCAGATTTCTTACGACGGCGTCGTCATAGGTGAAATCGGTGAGGTACATCCGCTCGTACGCCAGAATTACGGAATCGGGGAGCGCGCATATGTAGCTGTTCTCGATATGCCGTCCATACTGCCTTTCGCTACATTTGACAGGAAGTACACAGGAATTGCGCGTTACCCGGCAGTTACCCGCGACATTTCCATGATTGTTCCGCGGAATATCACGGCAGCTGAGATTGAAGCTGTACTCGAACAGAGAGGCGGCAAGCTTCTGGAAAGCTACGAGCTGTTCGATATTTATGAAGGACCGGGTATCCATCCGGGTTATAAATCGATCGCTTACAGTATGACATTCCGCCACAAGGACAAAACAATGGAAGAAGCAGAAATCGTATCGGCCATGAATAAGATCCTGAACGGACTTCACGGGATCGGTATCGAGCTCAGGAAATAATCGTTCAGTTATGAAAACTTCAGATTTTTACTATGATCTTCCGGAGGAACTGATTGCTCAGGATCCGCTTAAAGACCGATCATCATCAAGACTTCTCTGTCTGAATCGCGAAAGCGGAGAGATTTCGCATGGCGTTTTCACGGATATCACAAATTATCTCAATCCCGGTGACACGCTTGTTATTAATGACACGAAAGTTATTCCTGCAAGACTCTACGGTGTTCGCGAAGGCACGCTCGGAAAGGTAGAGATTCTGCTTCTGCTCCGCAAGTCGGCCGATACATGGGAGACACTCGTAAAGCCGGGAAAAAAGTGCAGGATAGGGACAAGAATTCTTTTCGGCAGTCCGGACGGTTCTGCTGAGAAAGCGCCTCTGATCGGTGAGGTCGTGGACATTCTGGAGGAAGGAAACAGACTGATTCGTTTTACTTATGAGGGAATCTTCGAAGAGGTATTAGATTCTCTCGGAGAGATGCCTCTTCCTCCATATATTCATCATAAGCTGGAAGATAAAACGCGTTACAATACGGTCTACGCCGAGCATGAGGGTTCTGCAGCCGCACCGACTGCAGGTCTGCATTTCACAAATGAACTGCTCGGCGAGATTGAAGATATGGGAATCAATATTGCTCATGTGACACTGCATGTAGGACTCGGAACATTCCGGCCTGTCAAAGCCGAGACGATAGAAGAGCATCATATGCACTCGGAATTCTACATTGTGACAGAAGAGACTGCCGATCTGATCAACAGAACGAGAGCGAGCGGACATCGGGTCATATGTGTCGGGACCACATCCTGCAGAACAATAGAGTCTGCTGCAGTTCCCGACGGTAATGGCGGATGGCGTCTCGCGGCAGGGAGCGGATGGACGCAGATATTCATTTTCCCGGGATACGAGTTCAAGCTTATGCAGGGACTGATTACGAATTTCCACCTTCCTGAATCCACACTTGTCATGCTTGTTTCGGCATTTGCGGGGAGAGAAAAGGTTCTTCATGCGTACGAGGAAGCCGTAAAAGAGAGATATCGTTTCTTTTCTTTCGGAGATGCGATGTTGATAATATGAATTTCAAAAGCCTCCACAGTCAAGTATTATAACGGACTTGACCGCGGAGGCTTTTAATCTCTGACGCGGGTTTGTATCCCATGTCAGAGACAAGTTTCATTTTGCGCATTCATCTCACGACTTAAGTCACGAGAATTCTGCGTCAGAGATTAAAACGGGTTGGCTAATTTAGCAAGATCCCTGTAAAAAGACGGATATGAAATCGATACGCACTCAGTATCCCGCACGATCATCTGCGTATCAGATATAAGCCCCGCTATTGAAAATGCCATCGCGATGCGATGATCTCCGAGAGAATCGACAACTGCGCCCTTGAAGTAACCGAGCTTTCCCTGGGATCGCCTTGGCTTCTTTTTCTGTCCGCCGGCTCCGTGGATCACCATCCCGTCTTCGGTTTCATCTACATCAACATCCATATTTCTCAGATTTTCAACTATGGCGGACAGCCTGTCCGTTTCCTTGACACGCAGTTCTCCGGCATCGTATATTTCTGTATCACCCTCTGCACATGCTGCCATAACAGCAATGATCGGTATCTCGTCTATCAGGGTGGGGATGAGAGCACCTCCGATATTTGTCCCCTTAAGCTTTGATGTCCTGACTATAATGTCAGCTACGGGCTCCCGGCCTTCCATGCGGACATTCCGCGTAATAACGCTTCCTCCCATGGCTTTTGCGACACGAAGTATACCGTCCCGTGTCTCGTTGATACCTACACCTGTCAGATATATTTCAGATCTGGGTACGATCAGACCCGCCGCAATGAAGTACGCGGCGGAAGAAATATCTCCCGGAACCCTTATTTTCTGACCCCGCAGGGCTGTGCCCGGATAGATGATTGCACCCGGCTGCATGGTAAGCGGATCGACTTTGGCCTTAACGTTTCCTCCGAAAGCAGACAGCATAAGCTCTGTATGATTTCTTGACGGATAAGGTTCAA
>CAMYVI010000351.1 GCA_947302185.1 uncultured Lachnospiraceae bacterium | reverse complement strand
TTGAATAAATTTATTGAGCTCCTGAAGGAGCTTGACGGGGTGTTTGCTGCCTTGTTTTCGGATGAGCCGCGTCAGAAAGATGAAGTGCTCAGAGCTTATGAGGAGGTTCTCCGTGAAAATGCCGCCCGATCTCTCTCATCCGTTCCCATCGATGAACTGAAAAAGTCGAGGGCAGGAATTCGCACGTCGGCGCTGAAAGAAGCCGGATACGGTAATCTTGAAGAACTTGCAGGCGTCTCTGATGCGCAGCTCGCTATGGTCGACGGGATCGGTCCGAAGCAGGTTGCATCTATACGCAATATTATAGCCGAGTTCATGAAGGGGATGATAGAGTATACCACGGTGCGGCTCTCTCCTGACGATACATCCGGCCGGAATGCCGCTCTTATATGTACCCTGTCGCGTTACCGGATGGGGCAGAGGATACGCGCGGTTGCTTTGCCGCTGGCCGGAGACCTGCATGAATTTGCACAGGACATCGACGCGAGACTTTTGGTCCGAAGCGGTTTTCGCTGGGTATTTTCCGGGAGAAGGGCCAAGGAGAGCACTGTAGTTGCATTTGAAGAAATGAAATCTTTCTTCCGCTCTCCGCAGTATAAGGAAATCGAGCATCTGACCAGGATGTATGAACAGGCTTCTTCGATTGGCGAGGCTGATGCGAAGGCTGACTTTACACGCAACGCTGCCGAGTTTTATGCAATTCTCGAGACAGTAAAAGGCCGGAAGATTTCGAAATCACTTGTTTACAGCAGCATACCGGAACAGATGGCTGCAGAAATTGATGACACTCAGCTTGATCTTACGGTCTTTAAGGGCAATCTGCGCGCGTATCAGGAGTTCGGAACAAAATATATTCTTCATCAGGGAAATGTGCTCCTCGGCGATGAGATGGGACTCGGAAAAACCGTTCAGGCAGTTGCAGCCATGTCGCATCTTTACGCAAATAATTCCTCCGGTCATTTTCTCATTGTCTGCCCTGCGGGACTTCTGATCAACTGGTGCAGAGAAATAAAAAAATTCAGTGAGATCCCCGTGTATCTTGTGCACGGGACGGAACTTGAGAGCGCATTTGCCGACTGGCAGCGGGACGGCGGGGCCTGTGTGACCAATTACGAGTCAATGGGGAAGATCATCGATCGTATCGATGAGATTATGAGTCTTGAGATGCTGGTCATCGACGAAGCTCATTATATTAAGAATCCGGATGCGAAGAGGACCTCTTACATTCGAAGACTCGGAAATGAGAGCAGATATATTCTGCTCATGACCGGCACGCCGGTCGAGAACCGGGTGAGTGAGATGTGCTCTCTGATTGATTTCATACGTCCCGACCTGGCGGATGAAGTGAGGGAAAAAGCCTACATGTCAGCCGCTCCTGAGTTCAGGGAAATGCTGGCTCCTGTCTATCTCCGTCGCCGGAGAGATATGGTCCTCGATGAGCTTCCTCCGATTGATGAACAGCAGGAGTGGTGCGGCCTGACGCCGCCGGACCTTGCCGCTTATGTCGCCTGTGTCGCCGAAAAGAATTTTACCGCCATGCGGCGGGTCGGTTTTCATATTGAGAATATCTCTCTGTCATGCAAAGGGGAACGGCTTGCGGAACTCTGTGAGGAGGCTAAAGCAGGGAATCGGAAAGTCATCATTTATTCCTTCTTCAGAGAAACTATCCGGAAGGTATATGAGCTGCTTGATAAAGACTGTGCGGGTGTGATCACGGGAAGCACGGAGGCTGCGGAGAGACAGAAGATTATCGATCGTTTCAGTGAGGAGACAGATGAGGGACATGTGCTCATTTGCCAGATTCAGGCCGGAGGCACCGGCCTCAACATTCAGGCCGCGAGCATTGTCATTTTCTGCGAGCCGCAGATTAAGCCGTCGCTGACCAGTCAGGCTATATCACGGGTCTACCGTATGGGGCAGGTCAGAAATGTCCTGGTCTATCACCTGCTCTGTGAAAATACTGTTGATGAAGCCGTGATGCGGATTCTGGAAGAGAAGCGGCGGGAGTTCGATCTGTACGCGGATGAGTCGAGCATGGCGGATGCTACGGAGGGACTTTTCGACAGAGAGTGGATCAGACAGTACATTGAGGAGGAGAACAGGAAGTATCTGCCGGCTTTGCCGGATTAGAAAACGCTTCTTAATTAACATGAAAAATATCCCGGAGGGAGCACAGAAGGACTCCTGATGTGGCTTAATAATACCATCAGATGAGATGAATATGGTATTCAGGAGGTGCGATATGAAGGGATATTTAACACAGAGTGGATACATGGGTTATGTGGACGGAAAGTATATGCTGTTCGCGTCTGAAGATGAGTACAGAGATTATTTTGAGGACTGAGATCGGTTTTGCCGAATAGAACTGTCTTTGTATGCCGAAAGCGGTGCAATGATGCCGCGTTTTGAAATGTGCAGCCCGGTACTTATCTCGGCGGGGGATTGTCTCCAGCCGAGATAAGTCTGCTATATTGCAAGCAGAACTTAGTTATTGTTTGCTGCCGAAACTTGAACTTTTAGTTTGCGGGAGTGTCAGATAGTGAGCCTTTTTCACGCCGGAACCTTATAATAAACCGGACCTTAATCTTGTGAGAGTGTCATAATGTGAGCTTTTTTCACGCCGGAACCTTACAATAAACCGGACCTTAATCTTGTGAGAGTGTCATAATGTGAGCCTTTTTCACGCCGGAA
>CAMYVI010000350.1 GCA_947302185.1 uncultured Lachnospiraceae bacterium | reverse complement strand
ACGGGAATGAGGAGTTCTTCTCCGAGCGCCTTATTATATTCGGAGACGCTTTGTATCTCTTTGAGCTGAGCTATCAGGTCCTTTCCTGTGATAAGGCCGCTGACTGTTATCCTCTCTCCGAAAAAATCATTCCGTATCGGTCTCACTTGTATATCAAGACCGCTGAACTGCTTCATGATCAGCTCGGAAAAGCGGGTAAGATATCCCCTGACCAGAAATCCGGTGGCAAGTGTGATTTTCCGCCGGGAGTATATCGCTGACGGGATATGTTTATATTTCATTTTTTTGAGCGCATCCCGAATCTCAGTCTCCATAAGGCGGACCATACCGACTCCGTTTTCGAGTTGAAGATATCCGTCATAACGGTCTTCTTCCGGCATAGGTCTCTCTGCAAGTATATACCACTCATCTGAGGCGTGAATAAAATGCGGTGAAATCGAGTCCGGGTCTTCGGAAACAAATCTGCTCTGCCACTTTTCGATGATATCAATGACAGACGATGCAGATTCCTTATCAAACGGAGTAAGCTCTGCAAGCCCTTCTCTGTATTTCGTAAGCCCGACAGGCACGACTGACACACTCTGCATGGCAGGCCTGTACCCGGCAAGGTCACGGATGGAACGTTCCAGTTCCTCACCGTCGTTAATTCCTCTGCACAGAACGATCTGGCCGTTCATTGTTATGCCTGCATGCTTAAGACGCTCGATCTTCGGAAAAATATCACCTGCAAAACGATTACCGAGCATAGTACGCCTGAGAGCCGGATTCGTTGTGTGTACGCTGATATTGATAGGCTCCATATGATATCGGATGATCCGATCGATATCGGAATCTTTCATATTAGTCAGAGTAACATAATTTCCCTGAAGAAAGCTGAGTCTTGAATCGTCATCTTTGAAATACAGCGTTTCTCTCATCCCGGGAGGCATCTGATCGATAAAACAGAAAATGCAGCGGTTACAGCAGCTGTGATACTCGTCCATAAGGGAATTTTCAAATTCCACCCCGAAATCCTCATCAGCATCCTTTTCGATTTCAAGTAGAGTTTCCTCTCCGTTTTCTTCCCGGATAAGAACAGTTATATCCTCATCATCCATCAGATATTGATAATCAAATACATCTTCAATGACGACTCCGTTCACGGATATAAGATACATACCCGGCATAACGCCCATCTCGTCCGCAATACTGTCCGGAATGACGCTAATTATTCTGTGTCCGTTTGTTTTCATGAAATCTCCTGAAACAATCAAGAATGCTCTGGTGTTCCTTATGCGGCTCTTTCTGCCTGTCATCTAGGATAATTTAACATTTTGATTCTGTTTTGTAAACATCAATAAAATCAGCCTTTATCTGTTTATCCTTGTGAAGAAGCTTATTTTGTGGTATAAGAGAAAGTGAAACCATATTTCTTGATGTTTCCGGAGGACTATAATGAGTATAACCGAAAATCCTAAAAAGCCGATTCCCGTTGCACCGCTTCGAATTGTTTATCTGAATGGCAGTCAGGAAATGGCCAAAGCTGTTGAAAACAGTCTTGTAAAGTCGAGAAAAGCTTTGTCATCGAACCGTTTATTTGCTGAGAATATCCCGGGCTATATCGAGTCCAAGTATATTGCAAATGCCCACTATTACCGTTATGGTACAGGTGAAGGCAAAGTGGTTCTGGAAGACTCTGTACGTGGTTCCGACCTGTTTATTATAGGTGACGTCACTAACTATTCCGTAACCTATAAAGTATGTGGAAGAATCAACCATATGTCGCCGGATAATTATTTTCAGGATCTGAAACGTGTGATTTCTGCCGCAAACGGTCAGGCTCACCGTATCAATGTTATTCTTCCTTTCTTATATGAGAGCCGTCAGCACCGCCGGACCGGGCGTGAATCACTCGACTGTGCATTGGCTCTTAAGGAGCTGATGGATTATGGTGTATCGAATATTATTACTTTCGACGCTCATGATCCCCGGGTCAGCGACGCTATCCCGCTGGTAAGCTTTGACAATTTTATGCCGACTTATCAGTTCCTGAAGGCGCTTCTCAGCTCCGTTCCCGATCTTGAATTTGACAAAAAACATTTTATGGTCATCAGTCCCGATGAAGGAGCAACCGACCGTGCGGTCTACTTCTCAAACATTCTCGGAGCTGACATGGGAATGTTCTATAAGCGGCGTGATTATTCTAAAATAGTAAACGGCAAGAATCCTATCGTGGCCCATGAATTCCTCGGGGATACAGTGGACGGCAAGGATTGCGTTATCATTGACGATATGATCGCTTCGGGCGGTTCAATGCTCGACGTGTGCAAGCAGATCAAGGCCAGAGGTGCCAATCGCGTATTTATATGCACAACATTCGGCCTCTTTACTGAAGGTATAAAAAAATTCGATGAGTATTACGAGCAGGGGCTTTTCACCAAGCTGATAACCACGAACCTTACATATCGTCCGCCGGAACTTCTGCGGCGCGAGTATTATGTGGAAGCTGATATGTTCGAATATATGGCAAGAATTATAGATACACTGAATCACGATCAGTCAATGGCAGCCGTCAAGAACACGACCGCGAAAATCAACAGTAAGCTCTCAGAGTTCCAGGGAAATTGAACGAATCGAGCAATCCGGGAGAATCTGCCGTGAATTCAGGAACGCAATCAAGAACGCCTCGGCGTTCTTGCCGCGCCGCGCATGGTGCGAAGCACCTT
>CAMYVI010000349.1 GCA_947302185.1 uncultured Lachnospiraceae bacterium | reverse complement strand
ATCGAGCGGCGCGGCGCCGATCAATACGACTCTCAGGCTCGCCGGAAGGGCGTGCCGCAACATAAGCATGCGTAGAAGCGACGGTACAACGGGCAGGATCGTCGGCCTGAAGAATTCACAGTCACTTAAAACATATCTTGTTCCTCTGCTCAGCGCAACGGCAGCTCCGTATGCCAGTCCCCAAAGTAAAGAACAGACAAAACCGAAAACGTGAGAAATCGGCAGCATAGACAAAATGACGTCGTCTGGTCCGCAGGATAACATGCACTGGCCGGAATAGCTGCTGGCCAGAAGGCTCCGTGACGTGAGAACGACGGCTCTTTGACTTCCGGTCGTTCCGGAAGTGAAGAATATGAGGCGGCCTTCGCCGTCTGCATCTGCAGAAGAAGGCATTTCGGAATCGGCGTCTCTCACAGTATGAGGGCTGCACCCGCACTCGTTGCATAATTCATCAAGAAGGCCCGGATCGGAAGCGTAAATACTATCCGTACCGGCGATTTTCGCAAGCATGAAGAGCGACTCGTCGGGCGTACTTTCATCGACCAGAACAACATCACAGCCGGCGGCCACACAGGCAAATACCCTGATGAGTGTTGAAGGTTCATGGTCAGTTACGATCAGTTCACTGCGTATTCCGGATTTTCGGATTTCGTGCGCTGCTCTGCACACCATGGCGGACAATTCCGAGTATGTGTAAATTTTCCGGTCATCTCCGAAGATAAGAGCCGGATTTTGATTGCTCTCCCATGTTACGAAAAGTTGTTTTAGTGAATGATACATTTGCATAATATTTCTCCGTTTATTGCAAATATCTTGTAACAATTATATAATTAACTTATGATAATTTCCACAAAAAAAGTTGAATAGACTACTAATAAGGTTATTTTGTATCGAACGGTAATCTATAGATTCGATTGAGGAAAGGTTATTATTAATTCAGGCAAATGTGTGAGAAGGAGAAACGGATGGCGAATTTAAACGATAAGATATGCATTATAGGAGCAGGCCCGGCAGGTCTCTCTGCAGCAATGTATCTGGAACAGAAGGGTTATTTTAACTATACGATTCTTGAGAAAGAGGATCATGTCGGCGGAAAATGCCACTCGCCTCACTATAACGGGAGAAGGTACGAGATGGGCGCAATCATGGGCGTTCCGTCTTATTATGCAGTTCACGATGTGGAAGAATTCTGCGGGATCACGCATGACGGACCGAAGCTGAACCGTAATTATAAGAACCTTAAAGGCAAGGTCATCGAGCCGTTCGAGCCGAAGAAGAACCCGCTCAAGATACCGCGTCTGCTCAGGATGAGAAAGCAGCTCAAGAAGTTCGGCGAGCTGCTGGAGACAAAGTATAAAGGATACGACGTAAACGGACATCGAGGTGTTGCGGAAGGACGTTACGACGGTTATGCCGTTACGCCGGGCCGTGAGAAGGTTTCCGGTGAGAATCCGAATCTTCGCGATCTTGCACTTCCGTTCAAAGAATTCTGCAAACTGAACGGTGTGGAACTCATCCAGGACATCTGGATCGGTCCTTACACATCTTTCGGCTACGGATATTTTGATGAGATCCCGGCTGCTTATGTCCTGAAATATCTTGACTTCCAGACTACCATGAACTTTGTAAAGGTCAATCTCTGGACATGGCAGGAAGGCACACAGTATATCTGGGAGTGCCTGAATGACAAGCTTCAGAACGGGGCCAGGCTTAATTCCGATATCACATCCGTTGAGCGTCGCGACGGAAAGGTATTCGTGACCGTGAATGATGAAGTGGAAGTCTATGATAAGATCATAGTGACGGCTCCGCTGCAGTTCCTTCCGAATTATTTCGACGCTACCCCTGAGGAGAAAGAGCTCTTCTCGAAGATCGATTTCGAGAGATATGATGTACTCGCAGTCGAGACGAAGCCGGAGAATCACCCGGAGATTTCTTATTATATCTTTGATAATATGACACCGGAAAGGTACGGACATCTGATGGTCTATTACCGCCGCTGGAGAGACAGTGTGGACCAAGTCATTACGACCTATGCACTGCGCAATCACAGAGGAAAGAGGACCTACAAGGCCAGCGCCTGCAAGAAGATCGTCCTTCAGGACCTTGAAGCGATGGGAAATGCCGCTTCCAAAGTGGTGAACGAGAAATCCTGGTATTATTTCCCGCATGTATTTTCCGAGGACTATGCGGCAGGCTGGTACGATAAAGTCGAGGCTATGCAGGGTCAGAACGGTACCTACTATGCCGGCGAGATCATGGCGTTCGGTGATATGGATGAGACCGCTGAATATTCACGTGAGCTCGTGGACAGATTTTTCTGATAACTGCGATTATAAAAGGCGGGTCAGGGAATTTCCCGAGCCCGCCTTTTCTGCATCGGGTTACTTCGAGAATAATCGTTTCTGCAGTAAAAACGGAAAGCTTATTATCCCGGAGTAAAGATATTCACAGATGTGACAGGAGAAAATATGAAGTTTTACAAAGAACATTATGATGTGATCATTATGGGCGCGGGACTTGCGGGTCTGTCGGCGGCTCTGCAGCTGCAGGCAAAGGGCGTCACGGATATCCTGATTCTTGAGAAACACAATCTGCCCGGAGGCCTGGCGACCAGTTATGTGAGGAACGGGGTGGAGATAGAAGCGCCTCTTCATGAGATGATGTCGATCGGGCAGCCCGGCAAACGCCTTAAGGTCGGCCAGTAC
>CAMYVI010000348.1 GCA_947302185.1 uncultured Lachnospiraceae bacterium | reverse complement strand
GATATATGGGGGGAGCAGCCTGCCCGCCGCGGCGAGAACGCCGGGGCGTTCTTGAAGAACCTGTAGAAATGCGATATCGGAGGATATGAGTTGATAAAGAAGGTCAGGGAGCTTATCAGGAAGTATAAATCGAGATCGGTTCCGGAGCTCGATCCGAGAACACAGAAAATTGTAGATTTCTGCAATAAATATGCCCTGATTCTGCAGTTTATTGCATGCTTCCTGCTTTATTTTGTCATCGAATGGCTTCACAGGAAGTCATTCGGTGCGACTGTCAGGTATTTTGACGAGAGAACGAAGGTCTATCTCTACAATACGGTGCTCATATTTACAACGATGCTCCCCGCTTTTCTTTTCAGGAGACGCTTTTTTGTGCGTTTTCTGATCGGATTGTTCTGGCTGATACTGGGAATAGCCAACGGAATAGTTCTGGCAGGCCGCGTCACTCCTCTGACAGGTCCCGATATGAGCACGGTCACAGAGGCTATGGGAGTCGTGACCAAGTATGTATCCGAGACCGGAATGATCTTTATCGTAGCGGGACTGATTCTTGCAGGTCTTGCGGCGATAGCTTTGCTGATCAAGGCTCCGGTCTACAGAGGAAAACGGAACTTTAAAATTATCGTACCCGGGATCCTTGTGGGAATACTTGCATTTGCGGGACTGACAAGGCTGCTGCTCAGTATGAGACAGCTTTCTTCCTATTTCGGAAATATTGCATTTGCCTATCAGGACTACGGCTTTCCTTACTGTCTCGGGGTGACACTGTTCCAGACGGGAATCGATGAGCCGGATGACTACTCAGAAGAACTGATAGAAGAAATACTGGACGAGGTCGGAGATACCGGAAAGACTATTACCGAAGGCTTCCCGAATATCATCGTAGTTCAGCTGGAGTCCTTTTTCGATAACACTGACGTTAAGTGGCTTAATTTCTCGGATGACCCTCTGCCGAACTGGCATGAACTTCAAGGCCAGTATTCATCAGGATTTTATCAGGTGCCGACAGTCGGGGCGGGAACTGTCAATACAGAATTTGAAACATTAACGGGTATGTCCCTGCGCTATTTCGGCCCGGGAGAGTATCCGTATAAAGGCGTGCTCAAAAAAGAAGCCTGTGAGTCTGCTCCGTTCGTGCTTGCCGACCTCGGGTATTCTACACACGCCGTGCATAATAATTATGCGACTTTTTACAGCCGCAAAACGGTCTACGCAAATCTCGGATTCAACGATTTCACATCAAATGAATACATGAGCGAGCAGGACCAGGTCAATGAAATCGGATGGATGCGGGATGAGACTTTAATACCTCATATCGGAGATGCTCTCGATTCGACGAAAAATCAGGATTTTGTCACGGTCATTTCCGTTCAGGGTCATGGTGCTTATCCTACCGAGGATGTAATTGAGGAGCCTGCCATCACGGTTACAGGCGCTGCAACGCCTGAAAAGAACAGCCAGTGGGAGTACTATACGAACCAGATTCACGAGATGGACCGGTTCGTTAAGGATCTCATTGAGTATATCGACGATCGGGGCGAGCCGTCTGTCATTCTGTTCTACGGAGATCATCTGCCGACGATGGGGCTTGCGGATGTCGACCTGAAAAAGGGAACGACATACCAGACTAACTACATTATGTGGGATAATATCGGTCTGAAGCGTAAAAAGAAAGACATCTGTTCTTATCAGGCCATGGCGGAGCTCTTCAAAAAGATCGGTATTCATGAAGGAACGATTTTTAACTTCCATCAGAGTATGCAGGAAAATGAGCTTTACCTCTATGATCTGCAGACACTGCAATATGATATACTGTACGGCGATAGATATGTTTACGGACAATCCCGGCCGTACTCGAAACGTGTCATGGCTATGGGCGTTGTGCCCATTGTGCTGGATTCCGTAGAACAGGTAAATGATCATACTTATTACATTCACGGCAGCAATTTTACACAGTCGAGCAGGCTGACGGTAAATGATGAGTATTATGAGACTTCTTATATTTCTGATGATACGCTGCTTGTGACAGGGGTGACGATCAAAAACGGCGACTGGATAAATGTCGGGCAGCTGAGTAATTCCGGATCCGGCAAGATCCTGAGTCACACGAATACGATTGTGTACCGGGCAGATATTCCGATGGAGATGCCGGATGGCACTGCAGAGAAAGAGGTAACCATTCAACCGGCCGAACAGTAAAAAAGACCTGTGTAAAGCGCCTGGAGGCAGCAAATGATTAATTACGAAGAAGAATTGAAAAAATTCAAACCCAGCCTGGATGTAGATGAGGCTGAGGGTGCCATTTACTCCAGAGACCTTACGGACGTCATCGACATTCTTCAGGAGATGCTGAAAGAGACGTCCGGAAATAAGAGGGATTGGGAATGAGATGTATGAACTGCGGAGCGGAGCTGACGGAATCCGCTTACTGTCCGAATTGCGGATGCGATGTATCGGTACAGAAACAGGCTATTGTGCTGTCGGGTCTGTATTACAATCAGGGACTTGAAAAAGCCCAGGTGCGGGACCTCAGCGGAGCCATCGATCAGCTGCGCAGAAGTTTGAAATTTAATAAGATGAATATTCCGGCCAGAAACCTTTTGGGACTGGTCTATTTTGAGATGGGTGAAGTTGTGTCGGCTCTTTCCGAGTGGGTCATTTCCAAGAATATTCAGCCCTAAGAGAATATAGCGGTCGAATATATCGAG
>CAMYVI010000347.1 GCA_947302185.1 uncultured Lachnospiraceae bacterium | reverse complement strand
GGCAAGAGCGGTGTTGAACAGGTAGATCCAGAACTGGCGGATGAGGACTTCCCTCTCCGCTGATGTGATATCGCTCTCAGGTATGCTGACGACGAGTCTCCAGTCCGCGTCTCTGATCGGTCTGTAGGCCATAAGCAGCGATTGCTTCAGGATCACGACCTTTCTGAAATCCTCATCACTTCCGATTTTCTCAGGTATATCGGCGTAGGAGAGATTATAGAGACCGGCAGCTGCTTCGTCGGTCGCCGCGACCAGATTGTCCCGGCTGTTCATGAGGTAGTATATTGTGTTGCTGTTATTCTCTCGCTGGCGCATGATGTCAGTCAGTGTATTCTGAGAGAAGTATACAACAATATAACCGTTAGATATGCCCGCCTGATTCCTGCCTCCGAGCCTTTTTATGAAGGCAAGGGAACCGTTTTCTCTGATTTCGTGCTTGGTCAGATAAAAAGAAGGACACCACAGTTGGTTGAGCGTCGGCTGCCCTGCAAATATTCCAAACCAGTAACCTCCCTGAATGTCCGATAAAGGAAGGAACAGATCGCTGCGGTCATACGTGTTGTAGACATATTCGTAGTCTTCGTTCAGATAAATTCGGATATCCGTGACGATCTGAGTATCCTTCAGGGAGGATATCGTGTTAAAAAAGTCTTTGGCATAGATGACGGTATCTTCTCCTGAAAGAAATTCAGCCACATTTTCACTGTAGATGAGTTGATTAAGGAAAGGAAAAGACGTGATAGTCTCTGATATCGTGGAGACTTCGTCGACGGTGGCGGAGAGTGTATTTGCAGACTGAGTAATCAGCGCTTTTTCTGCGGACAGCGTATTTTCCCTCACGGCAGTGGAGGCGCGGAGAATCAGTATGGCTGACACAATGAGTGTTGTCGCCATTACAAGAAAATTGATCACAAGGAATTTGACCCGGATCGGAAGATCCCGGCCAAGTATCTGCCATAAAGAATGCCCCTTCAAGACACACCTCCCGGCGCGGACTGTTCCCTGTACTCGGACGGGGACATGCCGAATGCCTTGCGGAATGTCTTCGAGAAATAATTGCTGTCATTGTAGCCGACCTGACCGGCTACTTCGATAATTCTATTGCGAGGATCGTCGAGGAGATCCTTAGCCCGTGTCATGCGGAATTCAGTAATATACTGGTTGAGGGTCCGGCCTGTCTCGTTCTTGAACATAGTGCACATATATGAAGTGGACAAATGAGCGTAAACGCTTATATCTTTGATGGACAGCCCGGGATTGGAATACGTGCGGGCAATAAAATTCTTGATATTGTAGACTTCCTCCGATTTGAAGCGGGCAGTCGCCAACAATGAAATTAACTTCAATCGACTGAAGGCAAGAATGATGGCAATCAGTCATCTTAGGTCGAAACGGCGTTTCGTGACTGCCCAGGCGGAATAGACGGCAGTATCTATCCGTGAAATCACGTTTTGTATAGTGCTGATCAAAATCTCATTTAAGAATGTCTTACCATCACCTATTATCAAAATCAGCATATGTGACTGCCTTCAAGCTTGGAATTTCATTAAACTAGCAGTAGATTATGTTAATCGTGAGTTGCCATGACTGCCTATCGGACATGATTCAAGTCTCTTATGGCACTGCATATGTGAATGATTTCTCAAGATCGACTGCTGGCTTCTAAAAAGGCACTTGTAAACAGACTTATTTGACAAAAGAGACTGCTTTTTCGACCAAACTATTTTTATGAATACCTGCCAACTGTTATATCCGTCAAAGCTGCGATACTCCGCTGCGACGGCAGCCACATCAAATTCTTTCTTGACACTTAGTCTTCCAATGTTTACAGTACTTCCATGAGAATTACCCTGCGATTCAGACCATACAGCAGCTTTAGTGGCTTTTCATCCGGTTTGCGAGCCGATTGCGCGGGAAGAAATAACAAGATGAAAGCTTGAGCCGAAAACGTGAGGTGAAAGTATGAGCTGAATGCATGAGAAGGAATAGCGAGATGAAGTGCGAGCCGAATGCGTGGCACGTACAGTCAAAAATTCTTGTTGAAATATTCGGACAGAGAGGCTGCCGGAGAGACAGCGAGATCGGAGCCATCCTAGGAGGTACTGTGAAAAAAAGAAAGAAGAGAAATAAGATCCTGCTCACTATATTACTTGTTCTTGCCCTCGGTGTGATTGGTCTTGGCATCGGTCATCTGGTGGGAAGACTTGTAGGTGTTCTCCCTGCAGGAAGTGAAGGACAGGGAAGCCAGGGACAAGGAAGTCTGGGAATGGGAAACCAGGGGCAGGAAGGTGATATCGGCGGTGATGCCGAGATGAGCGGGATAACCGGTCTGTCGTCGGCAGAGGCATCATCAAGGACGGAATCCGGGACAACGAAGGAAGAATCCCTGTCAGGAACCTCGTCGTCAGCTTCTGAACCGACGCCATCGCCGAAAAATACTCCGTCTCCGACCTCACCCCCGACCCCAACGCCCACCCCCATGCCGACCCGCGAATCCCTTAACGACATAAGTGTGCAGGACATGAGCGCATATCTCGGGGAGATGCCCCCGGACGGAACAGACATTGTCGGCACCGACACGGTGGACTACACTTACGAGGAGGTAGCGAAAGACCTGTATTTCCTGACGGTGCGCTACCCGGATCTTGTGAAAGTCAGGGTGTGCGGCGAGTCCGTAGACAAGCGCGCGATCTATGAGGTCGTTCTCGGAAA
>CAMYVI010000346.1 GCA_947302185.1 uncultured Lachnospiraceae bacterium | reverse complement strand
CTGGTCCGCGAGAACGGAAACGAGAAAAAAGCAGACGACATGTACAAAATGTGCGCTGAGCACGGCTGGACTGCCGTCTCCATGAAGAATGACTGGACAACGATCTACGGGGATGGTGTCACAAAGGTTGACACTCCCGCTCTGGATCAGGCAGCCTGATCCGGAACGAGGCAAGCGTACCCGAACTGAGAGAACTGTACAGGACGCAGACGGAAGAATGCGTCGGAAAAACGAAAACTTAACCCCGAACTTAAGCTGAAACAAAAATTAAGAGCGGCCTTAAAGACCGCTGCCGGGATGACCGGTACAAAGCAGGGACTGCAGCATATGGCAGCCCTGCTTTTTTGCTGCGGCTGTTCAGAAAAAACTCAGAACCGGCATTTGATATGCTGCTCTTTAATTGATATTTTATTGATATATTATTGATATTTTTTGACCGGAGTGCTATTCTTATTCCATACTGATAAAGCGGAAACTATTTCGGAAAGGCAGGGAAGCGGCGGTCCGCCCATCGGCAAGCCTGTGGGTGTCTCCACGCCATGATTATTATGACAATCGAGGAAATGAACAAAATAAAAACAGAACTGGGTTTCAGCTACGCGAAAATCGCTGAGATTTCCGGACTGCCTCTGAGTACGGTCCAGAAAGTACTTGGAGGCATCACAAAGTCACCGAGATATGAGACGCTGAAGGCTCTGGAGAAAGCACTTTGTCCGGTCACCGAAGCAAGCTCCGGCAGGTCTTCCTCCTCTTCCGGGAAATACTATACTAATCCGGCTTCCTGCGGCACATCTTACGGAATGATCCGTGAAGCCCTGCCCGAATATGGCTCCTCTCCCAAAAAGCAGGGCGACTACACGGTTTCGGATTATCTGAACATGCCTGATGACATTCGGGTCGAACTGATTGACGGGGTGATTTATGATATGGGGGCGCCAATTCTGCGCCACCAGGCAGTGATCGGCCTGCTTCACTATCTGATTCTTCAGTTCATCAGGGAACATGACGGGTCCTGTGTTCCATTTGTCTCTCCTGTCGATGTTCAGCTGGACTGCGATGAAAAGACAATGGTGCAGCCCGATGTCCTCATTGTATGTGATCCCCAAAAGTTCAGGAACGGAAGAATATTCGGCGCACCGGATTTTGTTGCGGAAGTCGTCTCCCCCTCAAGCGTCCGGAGAGATAACATATTAAAGCTGCATAAGTACAGCGATGCAAACGTAAAAGAATATTGGATCGTTGATCCGGCCACGGAAAAAGTCATCGTCTACGATCTCAGGTCCGAATACGGGTTCAATATTGCACTATATACATTTGAGGACAAAGTCCCTGTGAACCTGTACGACGGAGAACTGGTCATCGATTTTACGGAAATCAAGCGCGCTCTGCAGAAGGTTACGCCTTGATCTCTGACGCTTTCACAAACCGGCGCAGGATGCTCGTGACTTTAGTCATGAGAGGAATGCGCTTCAGTCATGAGTACGTTGACAGATTGAACACAAACAATTCCGGTCTGTTACGCAAAGTTTGTATTTTTTCAAATACTTTTTTATGGCAATTGACATTGGCGTTCAAAACCCGTATATTCAATGTGCGCTGTATTCGTAATAGGACGAAACGGCAGCATGGAGGGATATATAATGAAAACAAAAAAAGTCGATTCAATGTTACTGGCTCAGCTCGCTCTGCTCATCGCAATCGAGATCATCATGAAGCTGACAGGACTTGGCAGCGTACCCGTCGGACCTCTTTACATGAGCTTTCTTACACTCCCGATCGCAGTCGGTGCGATGATGATCGGTCCCGTCGGAGGCATTGTTCTCGGCGCGGTATTCGGTATCCTCAGCTACTGGGATGCCATCACCGGCGGATCCGTTATGGGAAGCGTTCTTTTCCAGATCAGCCCGATTCATTCATTTATTCTCTGCATCGTCACCCGTGTCCTTATGGGACTTTGCACAGGATACATTTTCAAGGCAGTTCGTAAAGTAGACAAGACAAAGACCTGGAGCTATTTTGTAGGCGCAGTCTCCGCTCCGCTTCTCAACACGCTGTTCTTCATGGGCTATCTCTGCATTGCGTTTTACAATACGGAGTATGTACAGGGAATGGTCAGCGGCGTAGGCGCAACGAATCCGTTCACGTTCGTCATCCTGCTCGTCGGTGTTCAGGCGCTGATCGAGGCCGGTGTGTGCGGCATCCTCGGCGGAATCGTGTGCAAAGCGCTTGCAACGGCAATGCGCGGAAGAATTCTTGTGGACGAAAGGAAGGCAAAAGCATAAGCTTGCTTCGTCTGCCTGCGGTATGCTTTGTACGCAGCAAGAAGAATAATATCATTTATCGACACAACATACAGGAACGCTTCGGCGTTCCTGTTTCTATTTGACAGCAAAAACGGGCTGCTGCATCAGTATCAATTCCGACTCCTCAGTGTGTCAGCCATCGGATCAATCCCACCGCCGGAAGCAGCATGATCATGATTCCGGCGACCAGGACAAATCCGAGGGCAGCAACAGCAGCTGTCATCTCGAGCAATGAACCGAAGACCAGATACGCTGCTTCCCCGGCCTTCTCATTAAAGAAAATTAGTACCGCTGCCAGCACTGCAGTGAGACGTCTTATAATTGGCGATGCTGTCCTGATCATAGCACGTACCGAGACAGCCAGCGTCAGAATGCCGATTCCGAATCTCATAATATTGATAATGTGCGCTTCCATAAGGCACCCCTCTGTAAATGCATGTTCAAATCTGCCTTTTAT
>CAMYVI010000345.1 GCA_947302185.1 uncultured Lachnospiraceae bacterium | reverse complement strand
GGGAACTTAAGAGAGAGAGCAATCTTCTCGCCTTTGATATCCTTGATGAGAACAGTTAACTGATCGCCGTTGTGGAAAATCTTCTTGGGATTCTCAACTCTTCCCCAGGACATTTCAGAAATATGAAGAAGTCCATCGGCTCCGCCGAGATCTACGAATGCGCCGAAGTCCGTAACATTCTTGACTGTACCTTCAACAACATCACCTTTGTTGATGCGGGCAAAAAGTTCTTTTGCGGCCTCAGCCTTGCGCTCTGCAAGAATCTGACGACGATCGCCTATGATGCGGCGTCTGCGCGGATTGAACTCGGAAATAACGAATTCAATTTCCTGATCCTGATATTTGTTCAGATCTCTCTCAAATACATCTGAGACGAGACTTGCCGGGATAAATACTCTTGTGTCCTCTACCAGCACTGTGAGACCGCCCTTAAGGACCTGAGATACCTTAGCAGTAAGGATTTCCCTGTTGTTGAATGCTTCTTCGAGTCTCTTATTGCCTTTTTCGGCAGCGAGTCTCTTGTAAGTAAGAACGACCTGTCCGTCTCCGTCGTTTACCTTCAAAACCTTGACTTCGAGCTTGTCTCCTGTATTAAGAATTGTGGTAAGATCCTTAGCGTCGTTGCTGTACTCTTCCTTTGTAAGAACACCGTCTGCCTTGTAGCCGATGTTAAGATAAGCCTGATCCGGTTTTACATCGATGACTGTACCTTCTACAACCTCTCCATTCCTGATAGTTTTGAAGCTCTGATTTAATAATTCTTCAAAGCTCTGTTCCTCTGACATGTGCAAAGACCTCCTGTATTATTTTATTAGGGGTTGACGCCCCAGCCGTAATACCTACACAGCTATCGGATTGGAAATTAACGGTAACCAAATCATCGAGTGTCTGTATGTAGTAAGTATTATCACATTGGCTGCGACAGATATCATACAGCTTCTGAGTATTGGAGGAATGTTTCCCGCCGATAACGATCATTGCGTCTGATCTGCCTGCGAGTTCCAATGCTTCTGTCTGCCGCTCCCTTGTAGCGTTACAGATAGTATTTGTAACTACTACAATATACTCCATATTTACTACGATTTCAACTAATTCTTTAAATTTCTGAAAATTGTATGTGGTTTGAGATACAATACAGATAGGCGTTTCTTTCGGAATATCCAGAGATCGTGCCTCATCTTTGCTGTTTATCACGGTACAGGGACCTTCCGACCATCCTCGTATCCCTTCCACTTCCGGGTGATTGGGATTTCCGATTATGACAATGTGATATCCTTCGCTGCTCTTCTGCCTGACTATATCATGAATCTTGCTGACGAAAGGACAGGTCGCGTCAATAATCTTACAGCCCGTATCGGTAACTTTGTCCATGAGGCACTTCGGTATGCCGTGCGAGCGGATGATTATCACGGAATCCGCAGTGATCTTTTCACCGGTATCGGTCCTTATGAGATTGTCGTCAATGACATGAACCCCTTTTTCGGAAAGATCAGCGACTACCTGCTCATTGTGAATAATCGGACCCATCGTACATACCTTACCCGGATGTTCATTTGCTGCTTCGTAAACGAGCTGTACCGCTCGCTTTACGCCGAAGCAGAATCCTGCACTTTTTGCGACGATAACATCTTTCATATTTAATCTCCGTCTTCACCATCGGTATCATCGGGAACATTTCAGCATCCCTGCTGCGCAGGGGAGGTTTACACCCATCATTCTCATTGCGCAGGTTTACTCAAATTCACCAGTTCCATAATCTTTGAGACCACTTCTCCTATTGTCATATCAGAGGAGTCTACGAGAACAGCATCTTCGGCCTGCCTGAGAGGAGAATGCTCTCTGTGCATGTCCCTGTAGTCACGATCGCGGATATCTTCGGCAATCTTATTGAAATCCGCAGGCTCTCCTTTCTCTGATAGTTCCTTATATCTCCGTCCGGCTCTTGTTTCGACAGACGCCGTCAGATAGATCTTAACTTCGGCGTCGGGCAGTACGACCGTACCGATGTCGCGGCCGTCCATGACGACACCTGTTCGCCTTGCGAGCTGCTGCTGAAGACTGACGAGTTTCCTGCGCACCTTTGGATTTACCGATGTGGAACTGGCCATATTGCCGACGGCTTCCGTCCGGAGATTGTCCGTCACATCTTCTCCGTTCAGGATCACGTGCTGAGCGCCGTCTTTATAAATAATCGAAATATCAGCATTCTCACAGGCCGCCTCGATTGAGGCGGTATCTTCCGGAGCGATATTGTTTTTCAACATGAAAAGTGCCATGGCCCTGTACATGGCTCCGGTATCCACATAAATATTGCCGAGTTCTTTCGCTACGAGTTTTGCTATTGTGCTCTTGCCTGCACCTGCAGGACCGTCTATTGCAATATTCATTTTAATCCTCCTCATTGATGGCTTTAGCTGCAGCAGCTGCTGTCATCCAGGCAATCTGCAGATTGAAACCGCCGGTGTAAGCGTCAAGGTCCAGAACCTCTCCTATAAAATACAGATTGCTTATTATCGCAGACTGCATGGATTTCGGTTTAATATCTTTTACCGAGACACCTCCCTGCGTAATAACAGCTTCATTATACCCCCGAAGAGATTCAAATGACAGTGGAAAATGCTTCGTCACTCTGATAAGCGCTTCTCTCTCGCTTTTTTTAATTTCATATATCTTTTTTTCGGGATCCAGACCGCTGAGCTCCAAGATCACCGGAAACAGCTTAGAAGGATATAATTCATCGGCGACATTTTTTAAAGATTTCTTTTTTGAAA
>CAMYVI010000344.1 GCA_947302185.1 uncultured Lachnospiraceae bacterium | reverse complement strand
GCGGCGTGAAAATCGGCTTCTTCTTGCCTCTGAGAATGGTGGCGACTTCTGCTGCAAGATGGCCGAGCGTAACGCCTTCAGCGTCAATCACATACCATTTACGCTCAACATCACTCGCCTTAGCCATAAATGTGCTCATGAATATTTCCTCCTGATGAAATTGTCAAAATGAATATATGCATGGCAGCCTGTCATTCCGGGGCATGGCATGATCTCTGCCTCATCCGCTTTTCCTCCGCAGGAAAATCCGAATGCCTGCAGTTCGAGATACCTTTGATTACCTTCTCATCAGTACTCTCCCTGCTTATATCTCCGACATCCCGATTTGCGACTTCGGGACATGCTGTAAGACATAAAAATAACGTGCGGCCTGGGAATGCCGCACGCATTATTATAGAGAAATCATGATTTAATGTCAAGAGCCGAATTAAGAATAATCACTTGAAGTACAAAGTTAAATAACACTATCAGGGTTTGTGAACAAGGAATACTCAGTATATCGTCCTGACTTCTTCTTCCTTGAGTCCGTATGTCTCGAGGAACTTCAGAAATACGGAATAATCATTGACAACACTCACCTCATGGAGCATTCCTCCTTTTCGGTCGCGGAAGCCCGCCACCTTCTCGCCGGTGCATATACTCGCCCGAACGACCGGTTCATGCAGAGCCGGATCATACGGAAACTTCATCTCTTCTGTTTTCTTCTTTCTGCCGAACATTTCATTTCCTCACACAAGTTATCTCAACAGGCACTTATGTGCCTCTGTACTCGAAACGATTTATTCTTCATCGCGCAATACTCGTGACGTAAGTCTATGATACGCGCAAGGGAAATCCCCGAAAATCCTGACTCCGCCTGAAATATCCGCAACTCCCGGACTGATCTTACAGTTTCAGCACCTCATTGAACTTAGCATGGTCCTTGACCTTGGTCGTAAGCTCCGCAAGCCTTGAAGTGTCCCCGATCAGTATCACACCGACAAGACGGTTATTCTCGAATGTATACTTCTCATACTGCTTCTTTCTCTCATCCTTGATCTCGACCGTACGATAGATCTTGGCCGGATCGGATCCGTTGTCCCCGATCGCGAAGAGAGATGTCCCCATTCCGTTGAAGTTCAGGGCACCGTCTACGGTCTCATAAGTAAGGTCTCCGCCGGCTGCATTTGCTCCGGCAGTCTTGCCCTGCTCGACCGACTGGCTCCAAAGCGCATAATTGATACCGGCATACTCTGCACAGTCACCTGCCGCATAGATGTCCGGAATATTTGTTTCCATCTTCTCGTTTACGATAATGGAGCGATTGATTTCCAGACCCGCTGCCCTGGCAATATCAAGATTGCCGCGCACGCCGGTCGAGACTATAACAAGTTCTGCCGGAATCGCCGTATCATCCGCAAGAAGAACGCCGTCATCATTGATCTCCGCTGTGCTTGCGGAAGTAAATACTTTAACTCCCGCGCTCTCGATGATCTTCTTCAGCATATCGGAGGCGCCGGGATTCAGCTGTCTCGCCATGAGTGCCGGAGCGCCCTCAATGACCGTGACATCAAGTTTCGCTCTCTTCAGAGACCATGCAGCTTCAAGCCCCAGAACTCCGCCGCCGATAACCGCTGCGGTCTTGATATTCGGCAGCATTGCCTTCACTTTGGCAGCATCCTCGATTGTGCGGATCGAGACGACCTTTGGAAGTTCGCTTCCCTTGATCGGAGGAACGAAACAATGTGCACCGAGCGCGTAGATCAGCTTATCGTAGACAAGGCTGAAGCCTTCGCATGCAACGGACTTCTCTGCCGGATCGATGGAAAGGATCTTCGTACCGGTAACTATGGATACGCCGTTCTCGTCGAACCAGGACTGCTGCTCGACAGCCATCTGGTTCTCACTGAAATCGGAAAGCATCGCTTTGGTCAGCATCGGACGGTTATAAGGCAGATGGGCTTCCTCGGAAATAATTGTCACGCCGCCTGTCTTATCTCTCTCCCGTATAGCCCTCGCTGCCTCCAAAGCAGCAATACCGCCTCCGAGAATAAGGTATTTATTGGATGTATTGTTGAGCTCGATCTCACCCGGCTCCCCGGCCTCAACGAAGTTCTCCCTGCCGACTCCGCAGACCGGACATACATCGATAGAAGAATCGAAAATAGCACCGCATACGAGGCACTTGACCAGCGTCCTCGCACCTTTAGCCTTCGGCTTGGCTTCCTTTTTCAGGAGTACACATCCGAAATTATAACCGAAATCATACGCGTCTGTCAGCTGGTTCTCACTGGGCTTAAAGCGCACGCGGAAACCGTCAAGGACCTTGAGCCTGATCTGCTTAAGTCTCTCGATAATGTGAGGGACACCTTCTCCTGACCAACCGTAGCTTCCGAATGCGCTGGCAAGCCTGCCCTTGAATACCGGCGGATACATGCCGAGCGTCAGATTATAGACCGGCTCCAGTGCTTCTCCGAGAATTGTCGGTGTACCGAACAGATAGCCGTCAGCTGCCGCCATATCTGCCGCAAGGTCGGTCTTGTCGTCGAATACGAGATCATAGCGGTGAACTTCAGCACCTGCATCTTCAACGCCCTTCGCGATCTCTTCGGAAAGCTGCTTCGTGTATCCGTATGCGCTGACATAAGGCATGACGACAAGCTTCTTTGCTTTCTTTGCCGGAGCCTTGCACCACTCGTTATACCAACCGAAGATCTGGTCGAAATGGGAATCGATGACCGGACCGTGGCCGCAGCAGATTGTCTCTATATCAAGGTTCTCGATTCTCTTCAGG
>CAMYVI010000343.1 GCA_947302185.1 uncultured Lachnospiraceae bacterium | reverse complement strand
GGATACCGAGCCACTTTACTCTGATGGGAATGAGAAAATACAGATAGACCTGCGCATCCGGGAATGTAGCAGCAAATGCAAGAAACATCGACATCACAATATAATACGTGCTGAAAGTATTCCCGACCATTACGTTCTGTCCGATTATCGCTGAAAATACGAAGTAAGAGATAAAAGCAGCGATCAGTGTGAGAAGCATTCCGCCGAAAATATAAATATTGTAGCGGAACTCTCCCCATGCGCGCTCAAGTGACGTCCCTATGGACAGGTAAAAAATCAGCATGATCAGCGTAAAGATAAGACCAATTCCGCTGAGATCCAGACTTGCGGGCGGAATGACGATCCAGGTGATAATCCTCCACACTTCACCCCGGAGAATGAGTCCGGGTTCGAGGGTCATGAATTCTGCAATGTTCGGGTTGATCAGCTGCAGCATGTAACCTAAAACATAGCAGCAGATCATTACAAAAGTTAGGCGCGGGATCGCGTACCGGCCGAACTTGTGCTCCAGATTATTCAATAATTTGTTCATATAATACCTTTCTGTTTGTCTGTCAGATGACCGGAGCGACCATTTTTTCGCCCGGCTTCTATGGCTTATAGGCCATTTGATATCTGAATACAGATATTAATATTATATGATTTATCGAATGTTTCGTCAATATCACGTATCAGCGACGGTTCTTAACACGTGATATTTTTGAAGTAGTTCAGACGTACAATACTTACAGAGGAAGACATGCTCCGTACGAATCGGGGACAGTTCCCGGCAGGTTTCAATTCCCGCTCGCGCGAATTAGTGCGGAATTCGGGTCAGCGTTAGCTGACATAAATAAATCGTTGCGCATTTACAAAACCCACGGCTGTCTTTATAATTACAGCATATTCAGTCTTGAGAACCGTAAAAACAATGGAGGTGATTCTATGGCCGGTTCTTCTTTTGGTACAATATTTCGCATAACAACATGGGGCGAATCCCACGGACCCGCCCTCGGCGTTGTCATCGACGGCTGCCCGGCAGGTATCCCTCTGTCCGAAGAAGATATCAACGTCTTTATGGAGCGCCGCCGTCCGACCGGAGGAAACATGTCAACTGCCAGGAATGAGGCGGACAGGGTCGAGATCCTCTCCGGTGTTTTCGAGGGAAAAACGACGGGAACGCCAATCTCTATTATTCTGAGAAACACCGATCAGCGCTCACATGATTACAGAAATATTAAAGATGCATATCGCCCGGGACACGCCGATTATGGGTACGATTCAAAGTACGGTTTCAGGGATTACCGCGGAGGAGGCAGGTCTTCCGCCCGGGAGACAGCTGCCCGTGTTGCAGGAGGAGCGGTCGCTATGAAGCTTCTCTCCATGCTCGGCATCAATGTAACTGCAGAACTCTCCGCCGTCGGCAATATTCCTGCTTTTGACATGGAAAAATGTGAGGAACTTGTATCCAGGATCCGAAGTGAGCAGGATTCCATCGGTTCCATCGTAACGTGCAAAGTAAAAGGCATGCCGTCAGGAATCGGTCAGCCCGTGTTCGATAAGCTTGATGCCGATCTTGCCAAGGCAATGTTTTCAATCGGGGCTGTCAAAGGGCTCGACATCGGAGCGGGTCACCGAGCGGCAATTATGCGAGGCAGCGAGAATAACGATCCCTTCCGGGTAGAGGATGGCAGAATCATAACGACCACAAATAATGCCGGTGGCATACTCGGGGGTCTTTCAAATGGCTCCGATATTGATTTGACGGTCTATTTTAAGCCGACCCCTTCGATATCTCGTCGCCAGAAGACTGTGAATTCAGACTGTGCGGAGATTGATCTTGAGATACATGGCCGCCACGATCCCGTGATCGGCCGCCGCGCGGCTGTCGTCGTCGAGTGTATGACCGCGCTGGTCCTTGCGGACGCGCTGCTTATCAATATGGCATCCAGAGCGGATAAAATAGTAGATTTCTACAAAGGTGTGCATTGATGTCTCAGATTCCTTAATTTTCTTGCCTGACAAATCAGCTTACGGCTGAGGGTCAGTTAAGGAAGCTCTTGCTATTCTGGAAGCCTTTGTCATATTTCTTCACACAAAAAAGAGGCTGCGCACAGCCTCTTTTTTGTGTGATTAACTAGCGTTATTATACAGCATTCGCTTCTGCTTCCGCTTCCGGAACGTCACGGACCTCAGCCGGTGCTTCCTCAATCTTATGGAATGCCATGCAGTTCGGGGCATCCAATGTCTGCGGACGACCCTTCATCATAATGATATTCCTGTCATAGTCAATCTTGAATGTTGTGATTGTACCCTGTCCGTTGTTTACAACGGCAATATGCTGCTGATCCGGGAAGAGAGCAACGTCCTTCGGATAGTTGCCGGAGATTGGCAGGGCGAATTTCTTTTCAAGAATACCGTTCGACTGGTCGATCTTGAAGCAGGCGATGGAATCGTCTCCGGAGGTAGCGCAGAATACATACTGGCCGTCATAGGAGAGACGCATAGCGGATGCGGCATCGTACGGATCCCTTGCATTGGAAAGAGTTGAAACTTCCTGAATCTGTCTGAATGTCGGAAGTCCGCGCTGATCGATATAATACTGATATACACGGATCTCATTCGTTATCTGGCAGAGAATATAGGCAAAGTAACCATCCTTGCTGAAGTGAATACTCTTCGGACCGACCTGCTTGCCCATGCGAAGTACGTCGACTTCTTTCAGGGTGTTCGTGCGATGGTCAATTCTGTAGAGGATGACCTGATCGAGAGCTTCGTCAACAGCGCAGAGGAAATGATTGTCCGGAGTAA
>CAMYVI010000342.1 GCA_947302185.1 uncultured Lachnospiraceae bacterium | reverse complement strand
GTATGGCCGGCATTGTCGTGAAGCACAACAAGATTGCGGGTAAAGCACGGTGCGTGAGCACCGCTGAGGGTCATGAGCATGCTGTCATATCCGGCTACAGGGATGACCTGCATCTCTTTAATAATAGGTGTATTGGACATATTATGCCTCCTTACAATCTCACATCGCCCGCAGGCCGCTCGCCGTGCGGGGTCTACACCTTATTTTCAACGTTCTGATACGGAAACCGGCCGCCGTCCTCCGGGAAAGAGGCGCAGCGGCCGTCATATCAAAACTCACAGGAGAACTGTAGTTTCAGAGATTAACTTAGCGGACAAGGCACGGTCTCTTCGGGTCGAACTTCCAGCCCGGAATGAGATACTGCATGCCTACAGCGTCGTTTCTTGCGCCCTTGCCGAAGCACTTGTCCATATAGAGCTGATGAGCCTTCATGAGCTGATCACGGTCGATCTCAACACCAAGACCCGGCTTATTCGGAACAGTTACGCAGCTGTCCACGATCTGAAGCGGCTCTTTGGTAAGTCTCTCAATGCCTTCCTGCCAGATCCAGTGCGTATCCAGAGCGTTGTAGAAGCCCGGTACGGAAGCGCCGACCTGAGTGAACATAGCGAGAGAAATATCGAAATGGTTATTGGAATGAGATCCCCATGTATAGCCGAAGTCATGGCACATCTGAGCAACGCGCACAGAGCCTGCCATCGTCCAGAAATGCGGGTCAGCAAGGATGATGTCGACAGCCTGGGATTCCAGAGCATGTCCGACTTCTCTCCAGTCTGTAGCGATCATGTTTGTCGCTGTCGGGAATCCTGTCCTGCGGCGGAACTCGGAAACGATCTCACGTCCGGAGTAAACGCCTTCAGCGCCGCACGGATCTTCGCAGTATGTCAGGATGCCATGCATGCCTTTCACATACTCTACAGCCTGCTCGAGCAGCCAGCCGCCGTTCGGGTCAAGGTCGAATCTTGAATCCGGGAATTCCTTCTTCATAGCGCGGATGCATTCCATTTCCTGGTCGCCCGGGAGAACGCCGCCCTTAAGCTTGAAGTCTGTGAAGCCGTATTTCTCTTTTGTTGCCTTTGCAAATTCAACGATCTTGTCCGGTGTCATAGCCTCTTCGTGGCGGATACGATACCATGTGCAGTCTGAATCCGGCTCATGGAGATACTCAAGATCCGTCTTGTTCGGGTCGCCGACAAAGAACAGATAGCCGAGCATGCGGACGCGGTCTCTCTGCTGGCCTTCACCGAGAAGTTCGGAGACTGTTACGCCGAGCATCTTGCCGAGAAGGTCAAGGCACGGAGCCTCGATCGCTGTCTTTACATGGACGCCCGTACGAAGGTCAAATGTCTGGTTGCCGCGGACATCTTCCTCACCCTTGGCAGCAAGGTATTCCTCGACCTTGCGGAGAGTTGTCTTGTACTCAGCCAGATTGCTTCCCTCAACAAGGAATTTCACTTCGTTGAGCGCGTCGGTGATCTTTTCGCCGCCCGGTACTTCACCGATGCCCTCGTCACCGTTGTCAGCTGTCAGAATAACAACGTTACGTGTAAAATACGGTCCGTGTGCGCCGGAGAGATTCAGCTCCATACAGTCATGTCCGGCTACCGGGAAAACTTCCATTTTAGTAATAAGTCTTTTCATTGTTGTCTCCTTTGTATATCAGATGAGTCCGGCCTTTTCCATTTCCGCCTTGATATTGTCATAAGCTGCCTGATGAGACGGCTTGCTCGGCAGATACGGTACGCCGATGTCGAGGCCGCGCAGATTAGCCATGTCCTTGGCTGCTACCGGGAAGGAAGCCGCGTCCATGGAAAGGCGGACCGGATTCACTTTGAACTGAGCTTCTTTCGAGCCCTCAAGGTCACCTTCCACAAATTTGTTATAAACTTCTGTGATAAGCTCCGGCATGAAATTGCCCGCCGTGCACACTCCGCCGACTGCGCCGCAGCACAGAGAGACATAGAGCAGAGTATCCTTACCACCGAAGACCTTGAAATTGATATCGCGATTACGACGAATAAATTCTTCCGTCTGTGTCATATCTCCGGAAGTATCTTTCATTCCCACGATATTCGGAACCTGATGAGCAAGTTTCTCAACAAGACCGCCGCTCAGTGTGTAACCTGTACGGCCGGGGTTATTGTAAATGAGAACCGGGACGTCCGGAACAGCGTCAGCGATCGTCTTGAAATGAGTATAGAGCTCATCCTCGGTCGGCTTCAGGAACATCGGCTGCAGAATGGAAATACCTGCAACATTGTGGGCAGCTGCCATTTTGGCAAGACGCACGCACTTCTTCGTGTTGATCGCGCCGATACCGAAGTAGACCGGGACGCGTCCGGCAGCCTGATCCATCATGATCTCAAGGCCGCGCTTCATCTCATCTTCTTCGATCTGATAGAATTCACCGTTGGAGCCGAAGGCAAGGATTCCGTGAAGACCGCCCTTAATGACGAACTCGACCTGACGGCGCATTCCAGCTTCATCGATCTTCTCATCTTCATCAATGACAGTAATAATGGGGACGATAACACCCTTGATATAATCTGTATTCATATTTTCCTCCATTGTCCGGGTAATGCCGTCCGCTTTCTATTCTATAAGAAAGGCAGTCACGACAGATAACTTCCGGAAACATCTGCTTATAAAAAGCCGGCAGGCCGGGCTGGCTGTCCCGACCCGCCGGCTATTTATGTGCGTCAGTTCCGTGAGATGGCGGCAGCTTTATGCAAGGCTGTCAGCGATCTCTTTGATGGTGTTGTACATTGTCTCTTCATTTGCAGCGGACTCTTCAGATGTCAGATAGAACG
>CAMYVI010000341.1 GCA_947302185.1 uncultured Lachnospiraceae bacterium | reverse complement strand
AAACTACGAGGCTGCCGTATTAAGGAGTGACGCCGCAAAGTATTGCAGATGTAATTTGCAAATGTCTGCTTAATATTGCGCCGGCACTGCCTGACACGACTGCCTCATAGTCAATAAGATGTATCACTCGTACATCCTCTGTCTCTGTTTCATACGCACAAAGAGATAAATCAGTACCGCAGCGACCGCCGCCGCAATCGCCCATGCCCAGACCGGAACGTCATACAGGTTAAAGCACCTGACATTGATCCACATCTGATTTATGACATCGTTCTTATCGCTGTCAAAGTAAACCATGATGGAAGACTTTGAAATCGCCTCCTCCGTCGGGTACTGGGCGAAGAGCTGCCTTCGAAGCTGCTCTTCCGGCGCGGTTATGACATAATCTTCATCAGAATCGTCCCCGGTAAAGAAATAACCGAGCGGATATTCCACCACCTCTTCCTCGTCATCCTCGGCTCCGTAACACCAATCTGCATACTCGAAAATTCTGGTATCGTCTCCGCCGCCGATGACAGAAGTATAGCCGATGTAATACATATTCCGGATCGCGTTGTCCGGTCTGGAATTGAAATTGATAAAAGCTTCGGCAGCATGCTGCTTTTCAGCATCCTCGCCGATTCCGCTCTTCAGCATGACCCATCCGTCAAAATAGATATTGGTCGATTCTTCCGGTACCGCGAAATTCAGAATATAGTCATCCTCTTCCGCCTGGTCCAGAGAATAGACTGCATCCCCGGACCACTGGTAATTGGCAACAACTTTACCTGTAATCATATCGGCTTTGCCGGAGTCAGTCTCAAACGAATATGCGTTGTCCTTCACGTCCTGCAGATAATCCTGTACAGTCGCTATCGTCTCCGGAGAGACATCGTTCATTTCTTCTTCAAGGCGCTGCTTATAGTTCGGGTCCGAGCGGAACTCAGGACTTGTCAGCAGATCATGCTTTAACGCGCCGACCGCGGCAAAGTAGGAATCACGAACATTGTCCTTGATAGTGACCTGACGCTTAAATTTCGGATTATTGAGGATCCGCCAGGTAGACGCTTCCTCTTCGGATACAACTTCCGGATTATATACGATACCTGTGATGCCCCACATATATCCCGCGGCGTATTTTGCCCATCTCTCTCCGTTTATTTCATGCTCTTCAAATACTTCTCTGATATAAGGAGAAACACCCCTGCTGTAATAATTGTTCTCGTCGGTCTCATCGAAAAACCCTTCTGAAAGCGGAACCAGCATTCCTTCTGCCATCAGTTTCATGAACATATATTCAGAAGGACACACGATATCATATTCATCTCCCAAGGTAAGCATGTTGTAGAGGTCTTCATTTGTTCCGAATGTCGAATACTCTACCTTCACCCGCTTGCCGTATGTCTCGTAGTACCACTCCTCGAAATCTTCCACCATCGAATTTTCACCGATGATATCACCGCTCTCAAGGTCGATTGTTTCTTCTTCGTCCCAGTCACCCAGGTCAATATATTCTTCCCAGTTGCAGACGCGCAGAGTGACTGCCTTCTCCTCCGATTCGGCCGCACGCACACAGACCGGATTTATAATCAGCGGCATGCTGACAACACCTGCGAGCGCACATGCCACAAATTTACGGACAAATGTCTCTGCTTTCATTTACTAACTCCTCCCTTTTACGACAGCTGACAGTTCACTATACAAGGTACCTCTCTTTCAGGCATCTTGTCAGATGATTCGTCAATCAGCCGTCTCTGCATTTTCCGCCTTCAGGTTCGAAATCACCACGACCAGCACCACGACCACGAATATCACGGCAGACAGCGCCCAGAGGGCCGTCTTGATCGTCGTCTGCGCTCCTTTGGTCGCGTTGACAACATATGTACTGATCGTATCGAATGTCGCCGGCTTCGTGTAAGTCGCAATAAAATAATCGTCCAGCGAAAGTGTGACGGCAAGAGAGAAACCGGATACTATACCCGAAGAAATCTGCGGAATAACAATCTTGCGAAGAGCCGTCTGCGGCGTCGCCCCCAGATCAAGGGCGGCCTCATAAATGCTTGTATCCATCTGCTTCAGTTTCGGGATGACCGAAAGGTAGACAAACGGTGCGCATAAAGTCACGTGGCCGATTATCAGCGGTATGTAGGTATCCTTACCGATTCCCATAACGACGACAAGGAGAATGCAGATCGAGAAACCGGTCACGACATCCGCATTGACGACGGGGACCTGATTTAAGGTATCGATCATTGAACTCACCTGTCTCTTAGAATAGAACGCACCGATAGCCCCCATCGTTCCCAGTATCGTCGCGATCAATGCAGCAGCAAGTGCAAGTATCACGGTTCCTATGATCATATTCCTCAGTTCGGGAGTCGTGAAAAGTGTCACATAATTATGAAGGGAGAATCCTCTGATCGCTCCGATATTTGTAGCGCTCGTAAAACTGTATACCGTGAGGATCAAAATCGGTGCATACAGAATGACAAGCACGAACAATATAAAAATTCTGCTTAAGTGTTTTATCATAACAGTGCACCTCCCGGCGTCGATCCGTCTTCAGCTTCCATACCCTTGGTAGCCAATGTGAACGCACAGATAATGGCCAGAAGGATCAGGGCAATCATCGATCCGCCATGCCAGTTGTAAGCTGCAAAATAGCTTCCGATCAGGCTGCCCATGATATAGGTGCTGTTATAGAGCATATCAAGAACTACATAGTTGGTCATGGCCGGCAAAAATACCATCGCGATCCCGCTGACGATGCCCGGCACGGACAAAGGCAGAGTGATCTTGAAAAATGCACTCCTCTCGTCCGCTCCGAGATCCTTTGCAG
>CAMYVI010000340.1 GCA_947302185.1 uncultured Lachnospiraceae bacterium | reverse complement strand
CTTCGCGGGAGAACCTAACGGCAGGGCCGCTCAGCGCTCCGACTCGGAAGTGATAGTCCTGGGATTTCCTTCAGCCTGCTCTCAGCACTCACAGGTTCTCTGTACTCCGGATACGTCCCGACCGTCTTCGTCATAGTCTTTCTATGTTGGTTATGAACGCCTTGCGGCGCTTTTGCTCTTTAACGAACAAAAGTGATTGTAGCAGGAAAGTATGGCGCTGTCAATATATATTTAGGAATTTTAAGCAACTTCAGAAAGTGGACGGCATCCCACTGCACATGGTAAAATAATTGTGCCACCTTCCATATGCTAAAAACAGATCCATATCCTGTTCTAATGCCCTCTGTAAATATACCGGATTCCTGCCTTCGGTCCCGATGAGCTCAGGGCGTGGGGCTAACCCAGAGAAATCATCTTCCCGGATTAAAACAAGAAAACCGGGGGTTGCCGCATCAGACGGTGCCACCACTAACTATGGCAGACATTTGCAAATGATGTCTGCCATAGTTAGTGGTGGTGCGCCTTAATGCGACAACCCCCATTTTAAGCGGCATCCCCTTTATTGTACAGAGTTCCTAATTTCTTTATCTTCTGTACATTCCAAGCCTTCCCTCAAGACCTTATGCCTTTTTTCCACGAATAATGGCGATAATAGCCAGAACTGCATTAATCAGGCACCAGCATGACCATATAACAAGATCACTGTACACGCCGTGTCCGGCAAATCCAATCAGAGCCGCAAGGCCAAACAGTACAATTAATGCAATATTACCACCTTTACCTGTGCTGTTTCTTGTCACGATCGAGACAATGCCACCGGTCAAAAGTAAAATAGCCACTATAATTCCGGAAGCACCTGATATACCACCCTGATCCTCCAACGCATCAACTACGCCAGCAGCACAGGACTGAAACGCGACAAAAATAAAAAATACAATCGACAAAATTCCGGATACAAGTTTCCAGATCTTCATATGATATATCCTCCTTCACCTATCAGAAATGAATAGCTATGGTCTCTGAGTCAAAGACCGTATCCCAGGTCAAAAGATCGACTATATGGAAAGTCAGCTCAACGTCAGTGATGTCCTCAATCTGGTTCTCCTCAAGGCTCGCGCCAAGGAACGTTACGGCGCTTATGGCTTTCCTGTGAGCGACGACATCCTCAGACATTAGCGAGTCTGTCATAAATCCATTGACCGAGACATCAGTCGCCTGGATCGTAACATCCTGATCCGAATTATTCTCAATATACAAAATGAGTCCTGGTCCGAAAAATGAATCCTCGGAGGATATCCCCTTTCCTACGATTTTTATATTGTTCGCGTCGACAAGAACTTCGCCTGAATCGTCATAGGTCTGTTCATATCCCTCCGCGATTGATGTATCGATTTTAATGACATCCGTGTTCAGTATGTCTTCCCATGAATTCGTATCAAAAATGTGGAACCGGAATTCCATATTGGCAATCTGCTCGATGCCGCACTCTTTCAGACCGGATGTCTCGAATATAAGACCGTCATTTGCCTTTTTCCCGGCAGCGACATCAGCCGACATCATCGTTGTGACCATGAACCCGTTAACATTGGCATTTTGTGCCTGTACTGTGATGCCCCGATCGGAATCATTCTCAATGAGCAGGGCCAATTTCGTCCCGAACAGGTCGTCCTCAAGTCCCTTCGCCGTTATCCTGATTCCTTCTCCTTCAAAGAGCACCTGCTCTTCTATGGAAACTTCTGCCCCCTCATTGTTTGCCGTCGCTTCCGGCGCCTCATCACTTACAGCCGATTCTTCTGCTTCCTCCTGCACCTGGGCATCTGCCGTAGTCCCAGATTCCGCTCCGGTCGTCACACTGGCAATCGGTTTGTCCGGCTCTGCTCCCGATGAGCCGCACCCAGCCAGCATCGATGCCGCAAGTATTGCAGATAATACTGCTGCCGAAAACATTTTCTATTGCGCATACCTTGCTCCTCCCTATCGTGTAGTTTGCAGATCATCACTGCACACACATTATAGCAAGATGTGCTTTTACCCGTTGCCCCCGCAGAAGTGGCAATTTATTCCTGCACACCGCTCGTCCTGAGCGGTCTCTGTCCATGTTCATTCAGGAGAGCGTTCACCTCTATGATACTCCCCGGTCTCTCGTTGAACGCAATCATGATCAGAGCATCTCTCTTATCCTTCGCGTACAGCTCCGCCATCCCGTATTTTCTGAGCGCCCGCTGCGTCTCCCGGATCGTGAACTCCGCTGCATAGCAGATCCGCAGGATGACATCTCTCTGTCTGGTATGTTTCTCACCGGAAAGCAGCTTATACCCATACCTTTCCGGGATATCCGCTCTCAGAAAGACAGCCTGCTGCGTTATTCCTTTTTCCGCCAGCAGATTTTTAACATACACTGAAAAAGAGTTTGACTCAGAGAGCATACTCTCCTTATTCTCATCGATAAAGGCGGCATACTCTGACGGATGTGTCCTCCCCAGCATCTTCTCCAGTTCATTTGTATCTTTTTCCTGCATAAGTACCTCCAAATCATGATACAATACATACACACATGCCTATATCAATCCGTGAAAGGAAATCTGTCGTGGATTATAACGAGCGTCTTTCATTATCATATTATAAAACTGTCGCTGTAATCAATGAGCCTCACAAAGTATACCTTGTCCAGCACTTAGAAAGCGGAAAGCTCTTTGTAAAAAAGGTCCTCGACGTCTATTCTTATGATGTCTACCGTTTTCTTAAGGAGCACCCTCAATATGGTATTCCGTCAATCATTGACTTCTATGAAGAAGACGATTCCCTGATTGTAATCGAAGAGTATGTCACCGGCAGCACTCTCAC
>CAMYVI010000339.1 GCA_947302185.1 uncultured Lachnospiraceae bacterium | reverse complement strand
ATCCGTGAGGAACTTGCTCATGATGTCATACGCAAGTTCCTGATAAGACATATTTGCAAGGACAGAAAGTGGTTTGTCGATCTGCGGGATCTCGTTCGGAACATAGAGTCCCCCGTCAGGTGAAAGACCTGTAAGGATAGCCTGGGAGGCTGTGACGGTTTCCGTATTTCCGCGTGTGCTTTTGTAATAAACTGACATAATAATCTCTCTCCTTATCGTCTCCGAAGCGGGTTGTGACCGCCGGATAGTTCTCATTCTTCTACTGCTGCCATTTCCTTCAGTTCATCCGAGGTGAGGTAAGGGAACACTTCTGCCTCCGCATCACCGTAGCGCATGAGCACCTTTTCCGCTCCGGCAGTTTGTGCAGACGGAATTTCAGTCTCGGGAGTCAGTATACCGTCATCCGATATTGCGTAAACCCTGACGAAAGTTTTCCCGTTTTTAACACCGTAAGCATACATCTTCGTGTGATCGAAAGACAACGATGCAACCTGACCCGGTCGATCCATGGAAAAAATGTCACGCGACAAAAATGACTTGCCCTCATCGTCTATCGCGATATAATTGCCTGAATCCGCGCTTATGACACACACGTCGCCGGCGGCTGTGACACAAACAACATTTCCCTGCGGTGTAAATACCGGCTGAACAGACAGGTCCCCGCAATTTGTTTCATGGGCAAATGAAACTTTCTCAAGATCCAGAACACCGATTGCGTTATTTGCTCCTTTAAAGAGCGCGAATCGTCCATCCTCTGAGAATGTGTAAGCTGATGTATTAAGTGCAGGCAGCTCTTCGGCCGCAACGTCAAGTTTTGACGCAAGCTCGTCGCTTTCCTGTGTTTCGCCTGAAGAAAGATCGGATACATAGGCTTTCAGAGTCAGTGCTCCGGCATCGTCACTTACCCTCACACTGTACACATGGTATTTTGCGTCCGGTGACATTCTGCAATATTCTACAGTTGATTTTTTGGCATCAAGACCGGTCATTTCGCAGATATCGCCTGCTGAGATCGTGCGGTTTACAGCCATGGCTTCCGCATCTATGATCCAGAGGGTCTGTCCGTCCTCAGAAGCGGCAAGCACATACTGATTACCCCAAGATCTGATCTCGGCTTTCTGTATCGCAGCGCCGGTCAATTGCACTCTCTCTTTGTTTCCGCTGGACGGATCATAAATCATAAGGTTCCTGCCGGATGCGTCTAAATGACAGAGCCTATCACCGCAAAATACAGCGTCCGCCCCTATCGATACCGGGCAGATATTCTGATAAAGCCTTGTTCCGTCCTCCGTCCTGTAAAGCCTAAGATATCTCTGCCCCGAAATGGCTGCGTATGTGCCGTCCTGACTGAACGCAGCCCTGTTCCATATGATTTCATCAGAATCCGACAACGGAATGCCGCTTTTTGCCACATTTCCGGCCATAGTGTATATGTAGACACTGTTCTCGGCGCATACATAATAACTGCCGTTAATCTTCTGCACTGCTTTTATATCCGAAACACCGAGGCCGTAATGGCGCTTACCCTGTATGACAGAACCGTCAGCCGTTATGAGCATGGTCGGACGCTGCCCCTTTGGCTCGACATAGATAAAATCGTCGGTATCAATTGTCGCGCCGACTTCCTGTCCCGTCTGTGAACCGAGTGTTAGCGCGCATTGACTGAGAGTGACTATAATATAAGAGTTTTCCCCGTCGGTATAAGTACAAAGCCCGGGGTCATCTGTCGGTTCACCGTTTCCGTTAACTCTCCACGATGTTGACGCATAAGGAAGAGTTCTCTTCCTTATTGACCATTCGACAGTTACCGGATCCTCGTCAAGTTCATCACTGCTCTCAGTGTTCAGCTCATTACCTGCGATATTGGGGTCTCTTCTGTCATCATCACTCTCGCTGCTGTAATTATCCAAAGAATCATCAGAACTGCTGTCTTCGGGTATTGACTCCGAATACTGGAGCAGTGACTCATTATCGATCCATCTGGATTGCATCCGATAGCCTCTGTCGCTTCCCTCGTTGTTGAAGGCTGTCGCTTCCCGCACGATTTCGGAAGTCTGATAGGATTCGGCATTTTCCTGAGATTCTTCCGCGTCCTGATTATAATCGGAAGTATAAGACTCAGTGATTACAGGTGCAAATGATATATCACCCAGATTATATATTCTGGAGAAATAACGTTCATTATGATCATCGGGGTCAGAGAGACATCCGTTGATAAGAAGGTAAGATGTGTCTTCGGAAAGTGCTATATCGTATATGACAGCTGACTTATAGTTCCTCTCCTCAGCAAGAATGTCTGTCGGGCGGATATAATTGACTTCAAGACTGTTGACGGACAGAACATAGATGTCATGCCGGATCGAGGTGACGATGGTTTGCTCGGTCGTGTACCTGTTGTCATCCTGATCGTCATTGTCCCAGTCATCGTCCCAGTCATCATCGTCCCAGTCATCATCGTCCCGGTTATCATCGTCCCAGTCATTCTCTTCATTTTGTGTTATTATTGTCTGGGTATCCATATCTGGATTTTTCGACATGGCATATATTGTTTCGCTATTTAAGTCGTACTGCCAGATGCAGTCTTCGTATGGGAACTGCCATTTCCAGAGCTGCATGCCTGACGTGTAATCGAAGCAATAGAAATAACCGTTGTCCTCAAGAAGGATCCTGTTTTGTCCGATGAGTAAAGCTTTCTCATAGGTAGTATTGGCGTACGTAGTCAGCAGTTCGCCGTCCGTTATCCGCCATACGTAGTAACGTCCGTCAGCGTCAGAAGCCGCACAGACGTTCTCGGATTCATTATAGATCAGATCATTTCCTGCCAGTCCCTGCATTGTAATACTGTCAGTCATGACAAG
>CAMYVI010000338.1 GCA_947302185.1 uncultured Lachnospiraceae bacterium | reverse complement strand
CCACATTTTCCTTGTCGCCGGTCAGCATGACGGTGCGCCTTACGCCGGCTTTGGCCAGAGATTTCATAGCCTCCGACGCATTTGCTTTCAGCTCATCCGCGATCAGGATATGGCCGGCATACTCGCCATCAAGAGCAATGTGGACGACCGTTCCGACTTTGTGACAATCCTCTGCTGTAATTCCAAGCCTTTTCATAAGGCGGAGATTCCCCGCGGCGACCTGCTTACCGTCTACAACGGCGACCACACCCTCGCCCGAATACTCGGTCACATCAGACACACGTCCGAGGTCGAGAGGTTTGCCGTAGGCTTCCTGAAGGCTCCTGCTGATCGGATGGCTCGAATGAGCTTCCGCCAGGGCAGCGAGCTCAACAAGCTTCTTATCTTCCATCGTGCTGTGATGCACACCGGACACGACAAAGTTTCCCTTGGTTATAGTTCCGGTCTTGTCAAATACGACCGTCTTCACCTGTGACAGCGTCTCCATGAAGTTGGAGCCCTTGATCAGAATACCCTGATTGCCGGCCCCGCCGATACCTCCGAAAAAGCTCAGCGGAATACTGACGACGATAGCGCAGGGGCAGCTGATTACAAGGAAAGTCAGAGCTCTGTAGATCCAGTCGCCCCACATCGGCTGCATACCGATCACGAGCCGGATAATTGGAGGAAGAACCGCCAGGGCAAGCGCACTGTAGCACACCGCCGGCGTATAGACTTTCGCAAATTTCGTTATGAACTGCTCAGACTTCGACTTACGCGACGTCGCATTCTCCACCAGATCAAGGATCTTCGAGGCAGTCGATTCCTCAAATTCCCTCGTTGTCTCGATCTTGATGACACCGGTCATGTTGACGCAGCCGGAGATGACTTCATCGCCAACCTGTACATCCGCCGGAATACTCTCACCGGTCAGCGCAGCTGTATTGAGTGTCGTGTGCCCCTCTATGATCACGCCGTCGATCGGCACTTTCTCACCCGGATTCACCACGATAGTAGAACCCACCTCGACGTCATCCGGATCGACCTTTTCTATCTGCCCGTCCTCTTCTATATTGGCGTAATCAGGACGGATATCCATGAGATCGGAAATATTCTGCCGGCTCTTTCCGACGGCGTAGCTCTGGAAGAGCTCACCGATCTGGTAGAACCACATAACGGCAACACCCTCAGTGTACTCGCCGAGAGCCATGGCGCCGATGGTCGCAACTCCCATAAGGAAATTCTCGTCGAACACCTGTCTGTTCATGATTCCCTTGAACGCTTTTCGAAGAATATCATATCCGACTGTGAGGTAGGGAATCATGAATAATGCAAATCTGAGAATCGGCTTATCATCAAGCGGCAGAAGCAGGAGGACGGCCATCATCACTCCCGCCGAGATGACCCTGATCAGCAGATTTTTCTGTTTTTTATTCATGGCAGATCCTGTCAGATAAAGATCTGGCAGTCATCCTCCACTACCTTACAATTCTTTATGACGTTCTGCATCACTGCGTCCACGTCAGCGCCGTCCTCGAATTCGACCTTCATCTTGAGTGCCATAAAATTGACTGTCGCGTCCTTCACGCCGGGAGTCTTCTTTGTGGCTTCCTCCATCTTATTTGCACAGTTAGCGCAGTCGACATCGATTTTATAGGTTTTCTTCATGACAAGATCCTCTCTTCCTGATTTTGAAACAGTACTTTTTCTTTTATCATATGAACACTTATTCATATGTTTGATTCTATTCTATCACACTCCGGTGCGTTGTCAATACATTTCAGGTCAGTTGGCCCGCATATTTCAATCTCTCAGGGAAAGACCTCGCGTTGCGCCGGTTTCTGAGATTTCGTGCAGCCTGTCTGAACTGTTCATTCGTGCCACAAAGGGCTTTGCGGCGCGGGCACAAGAATTCTTCGGCAGAGACTAAAAAATCCCACTTGCACACCGCGGAAATAACCCGGATGCGAAGTGAGATTACGTACTGCCTGTCATTAATTAGTTAAAACTTCCTGACCGAATTTCTGCCATCTCCGGTAAGTATTACTCTTCTATATGTTCAAGACCCTGATTGATGATCGACCGCACATGCTCGTCAGCCAGAAAATAGATGACCTGTTTGCCGTCTCTTCTGTTCTTGACCAGCTTGGCGTTCTTTAAGATCCGGAGCTGATGCGAGATCGCGGACTGGGTCATACCCAGAAGCTCCGCGAGATCGCAGACACAGATGTCCGCCTCAAAGAGTGCAAATAGTATACGGATCCTCGTCGAGTCTCCGAACACCTTGAAGAGCTCCGCGAGGTCGTAGAGCTCATCCTCGGCCGGCATGTGCTCCCGCACCGCCTGTACAGTCTCGGCATGGACCTCCGTGTGTTCGCAGTGTTCAATTTCATTTATAGCCATGGCGATTCCCCGCTTTCATTTGAATATTCGTTCATATGTCATTAAGGCTATCACAGGAGTAGCATTATGTCAATTGAGCGGAGTTGATATTACCGGTATTAATGGTTCCGGTGTTGATAGTTCACGTGCTGATAATTCACGTGCTGATAATTCACGTGCTGATAGTTCCGGCATTGATAATATGTAACAGTTCAGACGGGCTGTTTCTATACTTTGCTTCCGGCAGCAGGGCATCCATCTTCGTGAGAAAAACATTGCGGGTCCGACCGAGAGACCAAAAAGCGTTAGCTTTTTTGGCTCGCAGGGAAGGACCTGCGTTTTTCGATGAAGATGATGCCTGCGCCGGATTCCGAATCTCGGTTACGGCCCGTCTGAACTATTACATGGCTTCGCTGTCCTTGTTCAAAAAATTGAACAATCTGTGACTTCTATTGACTTTTGGGGCGTTTTCGCTATTATGAAATTGCGCCGTATCCGCGCCTAAGGCGGAACAGCAGCAGGAGGAA
>CAMYVI010000337.1 GCA_947302185.1 uncultured Lachnospiraceae bacterium | reverse complement strand
CGAAGTATGTAAACCGCAACGGTGGCTACACACGTATCGTTAAGATCGGCCAGCGTAAAGGCGACGCAGCAATGGAAGTTCTTCTTGAACTCGTATAATTACTGATAAGGCTTGGGAGGCTGTCGCTCCTGGTTGCTATGCGAGGATGTATGCAGACGCATATAAATCCTTATACATGGCGCCGGAGGGCAGCCTCTTTCTTTATACTGTCGTTTGTATCACGACTGACTTTGTGATAGAATGTTATATCCGATACTGCCGCAGGGCTTTCCGGTCTGCATGCGGGAATTCTGCGTCAGTGACACATTCGGAAAAGCTTCCCTGTGAAGCGAATCATTCATCAGTATGGAGGATTATTATGATAACAGGAAAAAAGATTATGGCACTGGTCCTTATGGCAGCGCTTCTGATTCCTCAAAATGTCTACGCTTTTGACGGCCATTCCGGTGACATGGCGGGAAATGCGTTGCTTTCTTTCGGTGTATCAGATGCTGAGGCTGAACAGACAGAGGAGAATGGTGCTCCGAATATCAAATCCGCGGCTGGAGAAAATGACAAATCCGGAATTAGCCTGAGCGAAGAACAGGCGAATGGGGATGAAAACGCCGTAAAGGAAGAGTTATCCACAGAGGAAGCAAATTCGACGAGTTACGATCCGGAGATTTCGAATGATGATACAGCCGGTCCGGAGGAAGAAAAACAGAGCTCATCTGACGGGACAGCGCAAGAGAAAGCGGAAGATAAAAGTAATGAGACAGCTGTTACAGACAGCTCTCTGACAGACAGTACTGTTGATGATCTTTCTGAATCAGATCAAAAGAACGAGACTGCAGAGGAGATCATCGGAGCGGGAGGCCCTGCGAATGATGCAAACCTTGCGACAGGTGTGTACAATATCTGCCTGAAACAGAATTATAAAATGTTCCTCTGCAGCAAGGGGAATTCCGAAGCCCATTGCGCAAATATTGAAATTGTTGAAAAGAATTATTCCAAAAAGCAAAGGTGGATAATCACTGCGCTCGGTAACGGAAGATATACGATCTGGAATCTGAGTTCCGGAATGGCACTGGGCGTTGCGGGCGTGACCCCGAAACTGAACAGAAATATCTCACAGTACAGGCGCAACTATGCCAATGTCAAGCAGTTTTATATCAGAAAGACAGGAGACGGAGCAGTCACGATCCAGCCTGTCGGAGCATCCTATGTCCTCGGCGCGGCCTCATCGGAGGTAAAGCCGGGCGTCAATATCCAACTTACGACATACACGGGGCAGAGCGAAGCTAAATGGAGATGCGTTCCGTCATACACGGCTCCAGTAAGTCCCGGCACTTACATCATACATACTAAACTGGATGATTCGAAATATATCACGATTGACGGTGCTACGAGGAAATCCGGGGGAAACTGCATGATCAGCAGTAAATCCTCCGCAAAGCAGATGACAGTATATTCTGCGGAGAGTGATCAGTACCTTATCCATCCGGTCTGCTCAAACTACACTCTTACTGCATTCAGTACAATTCAGAACGGGAGTGATGTCAAACAATACAGAGTATCAAATTCTACCCGGCAGCTTTGGAAATTCAACGACGAGGGAAACGGATATTATTCCATCAGACTGGTCAGAGATGACAGTATGGCTATGGACATAAGCGGAGGCAGCAGCGCGGAAGGGACGAATGTTCAGATCTATAAATACAACGGATCTGACGCACAGCTTTTCTCCCTTGAGAAGACGGACGGAAACAGAATTATACCCAACGGATATTATGCGTTAAAATCTTCCGCCGATACCAAAATGGCTATTGAGATCGCCAACAATTCAAAAAGCAGCGCGGCAAATGTACAGCTTGGAACATACAACGACAGAAATAAACAGAAATTCATCATCGCCTACAGTGGGAACGGTCTCTATTATATCAGAAACGCGAGATCCGGACTGAGTCTGGATGTTACGGGTGCAAGCACGGCGAACGGCACGAATGTATGGCAATATATCAATAATTCGTCCAACGCTCAGAAATGGAAGCCTGTCGGCTCTTCAAGCGTCTTCTATTTCAAATCCGCACTCGGAAATGTAGCCCTTGACTTGAATGCAGGGTCAACTGCGCCCGGTACAAATGTCCAGATATACACAGTTAATAATACCAAAGCTCAGAAATTCAAACTGGTGCCTGTGACGACATCCGAAGAAAAAGAGTTCATCGTAGCGATTGACGCAGGCCACCAGCGCCACCAGAATACGGGAAGAGAGCCGATCGGTCCGGGATCTTCCACTCTTAAGCAGAAAGTGAGCTCCGGTACAGAAGGCCGCTGGTCTGGACTTAATGAATATGAACTGAACCTTCAGGTCTCCCTCAAACTTCAGGCTGAGCTTGAGAAGAGAGGGTATAATGTGTACATGGTACGTACGACTCACGATGTGAATATCAGCAACGCCGAGAGGGCACAGATGGCGGCGAATGCCGGGGCGGATATCTTTATTCGGATCCATGCAAACGGAGCCGACAGCTCCTCAGTTCGCGGAGCACTCAATTACATGCCTTCGTCTTCGAACCCGTATCTGAGTCCGTCTGTTATTTCAGGCAGTCAGAAACTTGCAAGAACAATTTTGGATTCCTATTGCGCAGCGACAGGGATACCGAACCTCGGACTTTTGACGGGAGACGATATGACAGGAATCAACTGGGCAAAAATGCCGGTAACGATTGTTGAGATGGGATTTATGTCCAACCGGACGGATGACCTTTATATGGCTTCAGAAGCCGGGCAGGCTCAGATCGTACAGGGAATAGCGAACGGCGTAGACCGCTATTTTGCTTCTTGACATAAACGTTGATACGGCGCCGAAAGGGGAGCTTTCGACGCCGCATCTGGGGAGTATAAATAAT
>CAMYVI010000336.1 GCA_947302185.1 uncultured Lachnospiraceae bacterium | reverse complement strand
TATTGCGACGTGGTCGTCGTCGGCGCCGGACACGCCGGCTGTGAGGCGGCGCTTGCCTGCGCCAGACTCGGATTCGAGACGGTCATTTTTACGGTCAGCGTCGAGTCGATCGCTCTTATGCCCTGCAATCCGAATATCGGCGGCAGCTCCAAGGGCCACTTGGTCAGGGAAGTAGACGCGCTCGGCGGCGAGATGGGTAAAAACATCGATAAGACATTTATCCAGTCAAAAATGCTGAACAAATCCAAAGGACCCGCGGTCCACTCACTCCGCGCGCAGGCGGATAAGAGCGAGTATTCCCTTAGTATGCGCCGTGTGCTGGAAAATCAGGAGCACCTCACAATCAGGCAGCAGGAAGTTGCCGGAATCCTGACTGATAAGGAGGAGGCCGAATGTGAGGGCAGAAAGGCGAAAATCACCGGCGTCACGACTGTGTCCGGCGCAACATATCATGCGCGGGCGGTTATTCTCTGTACGGGTGTGTACCTCGCTGCAAGATGCATCTTCGGTGACGTGAGTCAGTATACCGGTCCGAACGGTCTCATGGCAGCCAACCACCTGTCGGATTCACTTCGTGCAAATGGTATCGAATTACGACGATTCAAAACCGGTACGCCTGCTCGAATTGATAAGAGAAGTATTGATTTCTCGAAAATGGAAGAACAGAAGGGTGATGACCGTGTGGTTCCATTTTCATTTTCAACTGATCCGGAGACTGTTCAGATCGAACAGGTATCCTGCTGGCTGACATATACAAATGAAACTACCCACAAAGTCATCCGCGACAACATTGACCGCTCTCCTCTATATGGAGGCGTCATTAAGTCCACCGGTCCCCGTTACTGCCCTTCAATCGAGGACAAGGTAATGAAATTTGCCGAAAAAAACAGACACCAGGTCTTCATTGAGCCGGAGGGAAAATATACAAATGAGATGTATATTGACGGAATGTCCAGCTCAATGCCGGAGGATGTTCAGTTCGCAATGTACCGGTCTGTACCGGGTCTCGAGAACGCAAAAATCGTGCGCAACGCCTACGCGATTGAGTATGACTGTCTTGCGCCGAAACAGCTTAAGAGTTCTCTTGAATTCAAGGCAATCGACGGACTTTTCTCCGGCGGTCAGTTCAACGGCAGCTCGGGATATGAGGAGGCAGCGGCCCAGGGTCTTCTGGCCGGAATAAATGCCGCGCAGTATCTGAGAGACGCAGAGCCGATCGTACTTCTTCGTTCGGAGAGCTATATCGGTGTGCTGATCGACGACCTTGTGACCAAGGATAATTTTGAACCGTACAGGATGATGACGTCCCGGGCTGAATATCGTCTGCTGCTTAGACAGGATAATGCGGATATACGGCTCAGAAAATACGGTCACGATGTCGGACTCATATCTGATGAGCAGATGCAGGAACTCTATGACATGGAGAAGGCAATTGAAAATGAAATTTCCAGAGTGAAGAAAACTTCACTACCTCCGAGTGAGGAAGTAAATGCATTCCTTGCCTCAAAGAACAGCACGCAGATTTCTACAGGGATAAACCTTGCTGAACTCGTGAGACGCCCTGAGCTTTCCTACCAGGAACTGGTAGTTCTTGACAGGGAAAGAGAACCTCTGTCGGATAGAATCGCTGAGCAGGTAAATATCGAAATAAAGTATGAAGGCTACATTTCAAGGCAGATGCGTCAGGTCGAGCAGTTCAAAAAGACCGAAGAAAAGAAGATACCCGCTGATATCGATTACGATGATGTGAAGAGCCTACGGCTTGAAGCTCGGCAGAAGCTCAAAGCATTCCGCCCGGAGAGCATCGGGCAGGCCTCACGTATAGCGGGAGTTACGCCGGCAGACGCGAATGTTCTTCTTGTATATCTGAAACAAAATCATATGTAGATTTAGCAACCCATGCTTTCTGAACAGAGATCGTGATTTACTGAAATGTCTCGTCAAAAATATTCTTTTTTAGAATGATTGAATTTGGCTGGAGTAAAACTAAGTAGTCATACATGAGTTGAAGGAAAAATATTATGTCAACTGAACGAGTGGTACATATTAAAGAAGAAATATCGAAATTGGGACTGGAAATCACTGATGTGCAGGCTGAACAGTTTATCCGGTACTATGAGATGCTGGTAGAAACCAATAAGGTGATGAATCTGACTGCAATCACAGAATTCGAGGACGTGTTATGCAAACATTTTGTGGATAGTTTATCTATTGTAAGGAAGATGAACCTCAAAAATATCCACAGTATGGTGGATATTGGGACCGGTGCCGGCTTTCCGGGGGTTCCAATCAAGATAGTTTATCCACATATTCACCTTGTACTTGTGGATTCGCTGGGTAAAAGGGTAAAATTTCTGAACAGCGTTGTGGATAATTTGAATTTGCAGGACGTTGAATGCGTTCACTCAAGAACAGAAGATCTCGCAAGAAATAAAGCATACAGAGAAAAATTTGATCTATGTACAGCGAGAGCTGTAGCGTCTCTGAATGTGTTGTCGGAGTATTGCCTTCCGTATGTGAGAGTGGGGGGAACATTTGCAGCATTTAAGTCCGGAAATGTTGAAGAAGAAATTGAAGGGTCGGAGAACGCAGTAAAGATTCTCGGTGGAAGAATTGAGAATACAGATGTGTTCGATTTGTATGATTTCAAGAGAAGTATAATTCAAATCAAAAAGATGAAGAAGACTCCGATGCAGTATCCGAGAAAAGCGGGTACACCGTCGAAGAATCCGCTTTAATGTCTGTCGCAAAAATCTCTTGTTTTTAGTCGAGAGTGTAGCTAAGCGGAGACAGCTGGTATTCGGTTTGGAACAAGTCAGCTGACGCTGACCCGAATCCCGCTCCAAGTCTCGCGAGCGAGACTTGAGTAGATTATTGAGAATTAATAAGGGACTGACGC
>CAMYVI010000335.1 GCA_947302185.1 uncultured Lachnospiraceae bacterium | reverse complement strand
TATTGAGGAGGCTCTCCTTATCGAAGGCGGATAAAAAGAAATATGCGATGAGATATGGTATATTTACGCTAAGGAGAGCGTAAGGCGCAAGAGGCTAAAAGAAAGCCGCGGCTATACAGATGAGAGGATCGACGGGACATTTGCAACACAACTCTCGGATGAGGAATTCAGAACCCGCGTCGATTTTGTAGTCGATAACAGCGGCGCCTTCGAGGATGCGGCAAGAGCGATAGATACACGTCTCATGAGCCTTAAAGGTGTGTCCGCCAAGTAAAACATGCGATAAATTCGCAAATGAACGGAGCTATACATGAAGTTTTGCAGCATATCGAGCGGGAGCAGCGGAAACTGCATCTTCGCCGGTACATCCGGAACATCGATACTTGTTGATGTCGGTATTTCCGGAATAAGGGTCGAGCGAGGCCTTAACGAAATTGATATGACGACCAGAGACGTTGACGCAATTCTGGTGACTCACGAGCATGCAGATCACATTAAGGGACTCGGAGTGCTTGCCCGCAGATACGGGATTCCGGTCTATTCGACTGAGGGTACGATCAGGGCTATAAAGAACAATACGTCCGTAGGGAAAATTCCGGAAGGACTTATGCATGTCATTCACGCTGATCAGGAATTCGTGGTCGGCGATATCACTGTAAAGCCTTTCGAGATATCCCACGATGCTGCCGAGCCGGTCGGATTCAGGATGGAGCATGACGGAAAGAGTGCCGCTATCGCTACTGACCTTGGCTGTTACGATGATTACACAGTTAAGTTTCTGACAGGTCTGGATGTTCTTCTGCTTGAATCGAACCACGATGTTCACATGTTGGAGGTCGGAAGATACCCTTATTATTTGAAGAGAAGAATACTGAGCGAACACGGACATCTGTCCAACGAGACGGCTGGTCAGCTTCTTAGTACGCTTCTCCACGATAATGTGAAGCACGTATTTCTTGGGCATCTGTCACAGGAAAATAATTACGAGGCGCTGGCTTACGAGACCGTATGCCAGGAAGTGACGATGGGAGACAATCCCTATTCTTCAGGAGATTTTAATATTACAATAGCACATCGTGACCGGATATCTGAACCGGTCATCTGGTAAGAAAGGTTTATACTCATGCAGAAGACGATAATTACTGTTGTAGGTAATGATACAGTCGGAATCATTGCCAAGGTCTGCACGTATCTCGCAAACAATAATATTAATATTCTTGATATTTCTCAAACCATAGTTGACGGCTTTTTTAACATGATGATGATCACGGACACAGAAGGCTGCACCAAAGACCTGAAGGAACTCCGCCATGAACTGCACCAGGTCGGTCAGGAAATCGGCGTCAATATCCATATCCAGCACGAAGAAATCTTTGATATGATGCACAGGATCTGAGATTCCAAGTTGATCCCGGGGCGACTGACGAAAAACGTTATCTGAGGTCGCAGTGTAAATCCGTGTATGAAATTGGAGAATATATGATAACAAGACTTGAAGTTGATGAGACTAATAAAATGATACGACAGGAGAATCTGGATGTCCGAACGATTACTCTGGGCATTTCCCTCCTTGATTGTATAAGCGATGACCTTGAGACGCTCAAGGAAAATATCAGAAATAAAATCTGTACAAAAGCCGCCGGACTTGTCGAGACCGGTATGGAAATCGAAGGTCTTTATGGCATTCCTATTGTCAATAAGCGTATTTCGGTGACACCAATCGCGCTGGTCGGAGGCTCGGCCTGCCGTACTCCGGATGATTTTGCTGCGCTTGCCATAGTCCTTGATGAGTGTGCTAAGACAGTCGGTGTAAACTTTATCGGAGGGTACACCGCACTGGTCTCGAAATCGATGACTCAGGCTGATGAATTACTGATCAGATCTATTCCTAAAGCTCTCGCAACTACTGAACGTGTCTGTTCGTCTGTTAACGTCGGATCGACTAAGACGGGCATAAACATGGATGCGGTCATGCTGATGGGAAAAATCATAAAAGAAGCCGCATGGGCGACCCGTGAACATGATTCCATGGCATGTGCGAAGCTGGTTGTATTTTGCAACGCTCCCGATGACAATCCCTTCATGGCAGGCGCATTCCACGGAGTAACCGAAGGAGATGCGGTAATAAATGTCGGTGTCTCCGGACCGGGAGTCGTGAAGGCTGCGCTTGAGCATTGCCGGGATGAGAATTTTGAAGTTCTGTGCGAGACGATTAAAAAGACCGCATTTAAAATCACCCGCGTAGGTCAGCTTGTCGCGCAGGAAGCATCAAAGAGACTGGGCATTCCATTCGGTATTCTCGATCTTTCGCTTGCCCCAACGCCGGCAATAGGCGATTCAGTTGCCGATATTTTAAAGGAAATCGGTCTTGAGCATCCCGGAGCACCGGGTACGACCGCAGCCCTTGCCCTGCTCAATGACCAGGTGAAGAAGGGTGGAGTTATGGCTTCTTCGTATGTCGGTGGTCTGTCAGGCGCGTTCATTCCGGTCAGTGAAGATCAGGGAATGATAGATGCGGTCTGTGCAGGCGCTCTTACACTCGAGAAGCTGGAAGCTATGACCTGTGTCTGCTCGGTAGGTCTTGATATGATCGCAATTCCGGGTGACACATCGGCTGCTTCCATTTCCGGTATCATCGCTGATGAAATGGCAATCGGAATGATCAATCAGAAAACGACAGCCGTGCGTCTTATTCCCGCAGTGGGTAAAGATGTGGGCGACAGTGTCGAGTTCGGCGGACTTCTCGGATATGCGCCGATCATGCCTGTCAATAAGTTCAGCTGTGAGAGATTTGTCAGACGTGGAGGAAGAATACCTGCTCCGGTCCACAGCTTCAAGAACTGATATCCATAATCCAACGAAAGAAGGAGCGAGTATATGGAATTAAAAACTCCAATGGTATTTGTTAAGCACATTATAGCGGCACAGC
>CAMYVI010000334.1 GCA_947302185.1 uncultured Lachnospiraceae bacterium | reverse complement strand
CTGAAATGACAGATATCTGCTTTATTATAGCATTGCTCAGCTGATAATGACAGTGAGAATCGCATTTTCGGAAGTCTTGAATAAAAAAATGAAGGGAGTGGTATGCTTTTTATGAAATCTCTTTTTTCCTTCACCGGAACAGGTAATAGTTCATGTAACAGCGGATGTCTCAAGGAATTAATACTTTGACCACAGTTCCGCCACAATTTCGGTTTATTATACATAGGGTTCCGCCACACATCATTTCGAGGCGCTGTTCAATATTCGCCAGGGCGATGTGCGGTTTATTGTCATCTACAGATTTAAAACCGGGTCCGTTATCCTCCACAGTGATCTCATTCCCGGAATCTGTGGCCCGCGTGCGTATCACGATGTGCAGCGGCTCAGAGTCCGGATCACAGCCATACTTGACGGAATTTTCTACGATCGGCTGCAGAGTCAGAGGCGGTATGCGAAAATGAGTATGCGGCGTATCGTAATCAACGAACAGGATGTCTTCATACTGTGCCTGCTCTACGGCGAGATATGCGCGGGTGTGCTCAAGTTCCTCTGAAAAGGGAATCGTATCTTCGCTGGCAATTGCAGTAAAGTTTTTCCTGAGGTATGTAGTAAAATCAAGAGTGACTTCTTTGGCTTTTTCCGGATTCTGGTCGCAGAGGTAGTAGATGCTGGTCATTGTATTATAGATGAAATGAGGGCGCATCTGCAGTACGGCGATGCTGGCGCGCTGCTTCGCAATTTCCTCCTGCTGGTGTACGTAATATTCGATCAGGTCAAACAGGTTGATCAAAAACATTGAGAGAATAGTAAATGTCAGGCAGACTCCGATCAGCGGAAATACCGATACGAATACATGCAGGACTGACGCAACGGTCAGAGGAAGAAGACATATGAGAAAGGCAAGAAAATGCCTTACCGTGAACTTGTTACTTCTAAGTATCAGCCCCCTCAGCGTGATGACGATTGTTACAATTGAGGGGATTAGCAATATCGAGTACAGGGGACCGCGAATAAACTGGTTATCATCGGTATAATAATAAAAGAAATTTGTAAACAACGTACCTTGCAGCATTACGAAACTCATGATCCACAGAATAAATGCGGCGTGAAAAAGCCTGCTTGTCCGCCATTCTTCCCCGCAGGTGCGTAACAGATGTATTGTCAGCATGGGCAGAAACATCGAAAAGAGCAATGATTCAAAATAGCTGATGATTCTCTGGACCAGTGCCATATCCGGATCGTTATAGCTGATTGCATCACCAATGCAGAGGATGATGTAAATGAGAAGCAATGTAAAGAAAGGTAAGAAAAAGCGCCTTGTACGATGGTTGAATCCCGGCATGATTATAGTGATAATAATTCCAAGTAAGGACAGCATCAAAGCTGAGCCGCACAGGAAGAGAGCAAGCTCTTTCGTCATAACATCCATATGTACCTCTCTTGTTATAAGGGATACCGCAGGGTTTTGAGTTGGGTATCCAAACCCTCCGGAGTGATCGGTTTCAGCATAAATCCGCTGGCACCTGTTCCCCATGCATCGAAGGAATAATCGACATATGCAGTCAGGAACACGACATTGGTGCGGGGATTAATATCGAGCAGCTTACGGCAGAGATCGAATCCGCTTGTTTTTCCTATCTCGATGTCCAAAAATGCCAGAGAAACCAGGTGCGTCGCAGCATATGCGATGGCCTCTGACGTCCGGGTGAAACCGGTAATCGTTGCACCCGGTATTGCTTCCCTTATGACAGGCAGACTTCCGGACAGGACGATTTTTCTGTCGTCCACTACGATTACATTTGGAGAGCAGGCAGCTTTTCCGGGGGGAGAGAACAAGGTGTTTACATCTACTCCCAGCAGCCCGGACAGTCTGGAAATCATTACAGCGTCCGGCAGACGGCTTCCGTTTTCCCAACGGGCGACAGTGGATCTGTTGACAAATAATTGTTCGCCCAGCTGCGCTTGTGACAGCCCTTTTTTGATCCTCAGCTTTCGCAGGTTTTCTGCGAATATAGTATTTGTTGTCTCATTGGAGTCTTTCATGCTACCCTCGAATGTACTCTTGTGTAAGTGCAAACTATATGATAAATAAAAAGAAAACCATCCTGTTACGTTTACCCAATACTATAATACTACATAATAGGCTTGGACGCATGTAAAAGTGTGACAAAATGGAACAATGGGTTGTCCGATTGAATCATATGTTGTATAAAATAAAAGTATTGCAATTTACTTGACAGAATGTTTCTAAAATCATTAGTATTATAGAATTTAATTATATAATGAATCTATACGGTGAGTTAGAAAAGATAAACTTGTAGATATATCTTTATCTTGCATAGTAGTGTATAAGATATATAGAGACAGACAGGTAGTTACAGAGTAGCTTAAAGGAAATTTCATGGTTGAAAAAGATCTGAAAAAACTGAGAAGAGCAGAACTCCTTGAAATAATGCTCGATCAGAGTTATGAAATAGATCAGCTGCGCAAAAGGATCAAGGAGTTGGAAGAGCAGCTGGAAGACCGTAGGATAAAGATTGAAAATGCCGGCTCCATCGCCGAGGCATCCCTCCAGCTGACCAAAGTGTTTGAGGAGGCACAGAGGGCGGCAGACCTGTATGTTGAAAATGTCAGGAACCTGCAAAAGAGCGGCGCTCCAAAGAAAAAGAAGCCGAGGAGGAAGACAGCAGATTCGGCGGAGAATGCAGTGACAGTAGAGAATTCGGTGCCGATGAATAATACTGTATCAGCAGGGTATACGCTCCCGACAGAATATCCGTATTCGGTTGGATATACGACGCCGACAGTGTATCCGGCAGGAATAGAGAATTCGGCATCGGCGAATCAGGATGCACAAGAGCAACCGAATCCTGCGGGTTATACATCCGGTGATTTTGAGGAAAATAAATGAGAAGACCGAAAGAACTTCCAACGACTGACAGTATTAAAAAGGAGTTGGAC
>CAMYVI010000333.1 GCA_947302185.1 uncultured Lachnospiraceae bacterium | reverse complement strand
CGGTTAAGACAATTGCAGTTGATTAGATTATACCATTTTTTTATAGGAATGTAGATTCCTGCATGATATACTTGTTGTAAACATCATGTGCTATTATATTTGATAAACTGTGATCTGCAGAGACGTCACCCGACAATGATTCCGAAGGAGTGCAATTATGGAAGAAACGAAGAAAGAGGAGAGCAGGCTTAAGAGAGTGTTTTCGTATGTATTTGCTGTAATCGGGCCTATACTTCCCGGAATGCTCGGCACCGGTATGGTGAAGGTCCTTTTGATTCTGTGCTCCAGCTTCGGCGTCCTGGATCCATCCGGAAGCACCTACAGGATCCTTTTTTCGCTGGCTGACAGCTTTTTTCATTTTCTGCCGGTGTTTCTTGCGTGGTCCGCAGCCGCGCATCTCGGCTGCAGTGTACCGCTGTTCATGACAATCGGCGCGGCGCTTTGCTATCCGGATCTGATTTCACTCATGGGTGAATCGATTGATATGGCTGCCACGGGGACATTTCTCGGAATGCCGTGCACTTACCTCTTCGGGATACCGGTCATCTGTTCTACATACACATCCTCCGTTCTGCCTATATTGATGATGGCCCCGATCATGCAGCGTGTGGAGCACTTTGCGGACCGGGTATCTCCGGAAATGGTCAAATCTTTTTTAAAGCCGATGCTGTTCCTGCTTATCTGCTTTCCGATTGCGATCATCGTCATCGGTCCGCTTGGCAGCATTTTCGGAAATCTGATGTCAAAAGTATTCCTTGTGATGTACGACACGGTTCCGTGGCTCACGGTCGGAGTGCTGTCAGCCATCATGCCGTTCACTGTCATGGCGGGAATGGCCATGGCGTTTCTCCCGGTCTGTCTCAACAACATTGCCACGTTGGGATTTGACGTGATTGTGCTCGTTACGATGTTCCATTCAAATATCGCCCAGGGCGCAGCCGCTCTCGGCGTTGCTGCCCGGACGAAGAATCCGGAGACGAAGTCCAATGCCATCGCCGGAGGTATTTCCGCCATCGTTGCGGGTATTACGGAGCCCGCTTTGTTCGGAGTGAATCTCGTCTACGGAAAACCGATGATTGCCGCCTGTATCGGCGGAGGAATCGGAGGTCTGATCAGCGGTATAGCCGGGGTGAAAGGGTATGTGCTGGGCTCCTCTCCATCCATATTTTCACCGATTACGTTTATCGGAGGCGATCCGTCCGCCAGCTTCGGCGTCATGCACGGCGCAATCTTCGGCGCGATCGGAGGTGCGGTGACGATCGTGGTGACATTTGTGCTGAGTTATGTGATGATGAAAGATATGAAAGATACAGAGGAGAATTCAGAGAAACCGGCGGAAGGGACGTAAGGAGTAACCTGTAGAAAGACGGCTTATTACAAAGCGGTATCGTAATGTAGCCGAGACATTTGGGTCCGGTATGTGACACGGAGAAAAAAGCTTCCCTCTGCCCGGTTCAGCCTGCATGGCTGTCGGATGAGAGGGAAGCTCTATTTTCGTTATTCTGATTTTCTGCTATATACTGATTGCTGCCTCAATCATTGCTTAATGATAAGACTCACGGGCGTTCTTGATTACGATGCTCCGACGCCTCTTATCGAATTATCCCCAGAAGCCGCCAATCGTCATAATCATCCATGCGATGATCATTATGGCGCTTATAATGCCGAACATCTTCATGAATGTGACCATGAAAGTTCTGCTCGTTTCTTCCGATCTCATACGCCAGGCAGCTCTTTCCGTGCGGCTTTCTTTCATCTGCTCGGATGCAAAGTTTAAAACAGAATCCACAGATCCCTTCATGTCTACGGTCACATTATCAACATGCTCGATATTGGCATGTGCAATATTGTAGTTGTTGATGGCCTTTTCAACAATGAATGCCGTATCGCAGTACGGGCAGACAGCTGCATCCTGGCTCGGGTCGACATCAAGAGCGGCGCCGCACTTGGTGCAGGTCGCGGGTACAAATCTCATTTTCTGCTCTGTCTTTATTTCCATGTTACTTCTCCCTTTTACATTAGAGCTCGGTGTGAGCTATTCGATATTTGAGGAACGCGTCGGCGCTCCTGCCGCTTAAATATTATCGGAGGCTGCACAACTTCGCATATTTTCAAAGCAGGTCCGATCATTGTTTCATACTTCCCACTCCATAACTTACGCACAGTCGACATCATTAAAAATGCAATCGAAGGGCGTCGTCGAGCGGCCGGTTCTTTAAATTTTCGAGCGTAAGCGATGAAAATTTATTAGTACCGCTGCCAGCGAGACCGAGCGAAAGCGTCCCGACGATGCATTTTTTTATGATGAGACTGTCTATGATATTCAAGTGGGAAGTATTAGTTATTATCTTTTATATTTCCGAATTCCTAATTATATACGTTGCTATGTGTGTTGGGGTCTAATACTAACTAAAAGAGAGGATGGATTGATAAATTCAGGTCTCGCTCGCGAGACTTGGCGCGGGATTCGGGTCAGCGATAGCTGACATCTTCCAAACCGAATCCCTGCGCATCCTCGCGGAGCGTATAGACACTAAATTATACAGAACAGAAAACTCTCGTCACTCAAGAACGCCGAGGCGTTCTTGATAATGACAGAACATCACCTGAAGTATGTTACCAGACCGTAAATTACCAGGAAACCGATCAGAAGCGGCAGTATGAACTGGAAATAAAAACGCAGGCCGCGCGGCACCTTGACGCCCTCGCCGATGTTGACCTCCTTGAAATAGTTCTCAAAGCCCCACCCGAACTTCCAGGTACAGAACAGGGATGTGATTAGGGAGCCGATCGGCAGCACGAGGTTGCTGACGAAGAAGTCTTCGAGATCCATGACGCAGTTGCCTTCTTTCAGAGGCTGGAAAGAACTCCATACGTTGAAGCCCAGCGCGCAAGGGATCGACAGTATGATCAGGACGATTCCGTTTATGATAGCTGACTTTGCACGGCTCGTGCCGAACATGTCCATCGA
>CAMYVI010000332.1 GCA_947302185.1 uncultured Lachnospiraceae bacterium | reverse complement strand
GACGAGACATACGAAGTTCATTGGTATGGACTGTTGTTCTGTCCCTCCATCGTACGTACCGGACTGCCTCTTCTCCTTTCAAAGTAACGCTCGAACCTTCCGTCCATTCCGGAATAACCGATGTCATATCTTCCGGTATCTTTACGGTAACCCCGCCGACCGCATCGTTCAGTACCGGTATTCCATCGTATGACAGTCTGCAATAAGCATTGATTGGCATTCCATATAGAAACTTTGAGACGGCTTCAACCATTCGCTCACTTGACTGCTTATTATCGGCACCATAAGAGTATGCTAAGCATATCTGCATCTCCTTATCTCCGGCGTAGTCTCCATCCGGGGTATATTCTGATACAGGCGTCATAGTGTCTCGATTTACATTTATAAAAGAAATTTTCTTGTTAGTATTATCAATCACACAGAGGATAATCGTATCAGCCTGTCCGTTGATACCGATAGCGGTCTCTGTATTCTCCTGCTGCTCCGTTGTTCTGTCGGTTCCCATAAAGAGAATGGTCGATATATTGTCGTTGTATCGGTATTTCTCTCCTTTATAGGTAATCGTCTTTCCGTCGTCTTCCACTTCCTCGATTTCCGGGACTTCCGGGTCTTCCCGTGGTATGACAATCTGAACCTCTTCCTTCGGTTTCTTCATGGATTTTTCACCGCTGGCTCTCAGATATAATAAAGTTCCGACGGAAGCCACGCCGATAACAAGAAAGACGATTAGAATTCGGAGAAGGACTCCGAAGAAGCCGATTTTCTTCCGTCTGCGGCTGCTTTTTCTTCTGCTGCTTCGTCTGCCTGAACTTTCTGCTCTCTCTGCCTCTCGTTTGCTGCTCTCCGATCCGGATGCCTTGCTGGCGATACGCCGCGTGCGGTCGGCAGTATACTCCCCTTGAGGTACAGGCGTTTTGTTTAATCTGTTAGGCTGTTCGAGATTATTATTTCCAACTTTATTCCCATTTATATAAGCAGGTTTAGCGCCTTGATAACTTTCCTTATCCGCTATAGTCTGAATATTCTCAGGTACCGGGTAAACCTCAATCTCTTCAGAAACAGGGGCTCCTTTCGGGGAAGTCTGCTCTGATACAACTTCTGCGCTACTGATGTAGGCGGACTGTCCGGAGTTTTGAATACCGGAATTTGCAGAACCTTCTGCGAACGGTACGTATGCTTCTGGCGCCACATCCTGATTCTCATTATGGTGGTGATGGTGATGTCTTGACCTATGGTGAGAGGCAAGGCGACCGCTTCCGGTTCTGTGGCGGCTCGAATATTCTGAATGGTGATAAGAATCCTCGCCTGTGCTATAGTAATCGCCTGAGTTGTGATAATTACCGTTTCCGGATTCATAATAATCATCTGCATATGAATCGTAATAGTTACCTGAGCCCTGAGAATGACTCGAATGATGACGCGAGCTGCTGTGACGATGGGAACTACTATAGCGATGTCTATGCGTACGGGAACTATTCTCCAATTCTTTGCTGTATTCTTCCGTATTCAATAGTTCCGGATTATTTATGATCCTTTCGAGCTCTTCACTGTAGTCATCCACAATATCCAATGTTCGTTTTTCGTCATTTCCCTCTGCTTTTCTCATATTTGTCCTTTCACATCTTTACAGTCCGATTAACAGAGTGTTGTAACTTATTCCGTGGCATCAGGTATCTCCGCCGAGGCTTCTGCCTCTGTCTGAGCGGCATCTTCAGCCTGTGCTGCTGTCTCTGCCTGTGCTGCCGCGAGCTGCTCCTCATTTCCTTCCCAGACCAGTTTTGCATGAACCAGAAAGCGATTCTCCGGCTGACCGCTGATGCATGTAGAAAGTGTAATAATTCTGTCATCTGTCGTAACTTCCACGCCGTCGCGCACATAACGCCAGATGTCTCTAATTTCAAAAATTTCATCGAGGAAAGCCTGATAAACGGTTTTATCCTTAAAATCAAAAGAGAGCATTAGATCGCGGTCATCGTAGTAGCGTGCCGAGAAAATCTGATAAATACGGATTGTGTCCGGCGTATAAATATAGACGAATTCGTGATTATCAAAAAAGTCCTTATCCTCATATGTATGGAGAGGTGCGAACATGGTGCCGGTTTCCATATTGTGGCCGTAGATAACTGTGTTCGGGTCTGAGAAATCCAGACTGTTGTAGCTCATGGTGAACGGGCAACCTACGCGGTTAACATTACCGTACATATCGTGATCGAGATAATAGTAATCATCTTCAGGATTGCGCGCAATCGGAAGATCTATACCTACTTCACTGATTCGAATCCATGCGTATATGTCCGGTGTAATGTTATGAAGAACATCAAAATTGATCGGGTTTCCGAGTCCGGAAAACACACCATCCGGAAGAGCCGGTGCTTCGCCGTCCCGGACACCTGTGAATTCTTCCTGTTCAATTTTTTCTACAGTAAGAGAGGAATCACCTGCTTCCGTCGGTATCGGTGTTGGTGTTGCAGTAACGACCTTCGTTACGATAGATTGTGTTTCTTCGTAGACTTCCTGGCCTTTCATGTCGGTGTACAGGTTCCAGGCGATGAAGCCAAGGCTACCGACGATGCCGATGAGAGCAACGGTAAGAATGATGCTCCAAACTTTTTTGTTCATATATTTATGAAACTCCTTTAAGAATTTGTAGTGTGCAATCCTTTTAAGATTACCATAAGTTTAGGGTGGGGGCAAGGAGTAGGGTGTGAACTGTCTGTGATTCCCGTGCTTTCTCATACCTTGCAAGAAGCATAGAAAAAGCTTTACACGACAGATGCTATATAAACCTGCCGCATAAAGCTTTTATGTGTTTTTGAGAGAGGATTTCGCTACATTCTCCTCCGTCCTATTTTACCTGAATACGGAGAAAACTCGCATAGCTGTACCTTCCCTTGTTCTGTTTAGATCCTTATTCTCACAGAAAGCATATGAAATTACATAAAGCACCTATGGATAATCTCTATAATCTGATCCTGCTGCCCCTCCGT
>CAMYVI010000331.1 GCA_947302185.1 uncultured Lachnospiraceae bacterium | reverse complement strand
AATCCTCTGGATTTTGCCAGTGCTACAATTTTATCCATTGTCTTTTCCATGTTGTGTTTTTCCTTCCTATCCTGGTTTATATTATGTACGCCCGTATATTATATAACACGGACTGTCCAATACCGTTTCATCCATATCGTCAGGGCCTGCAACGCACGTCTTATCCTTTTCGATTTGAACATCGTCGCTGATATATTGAATATTCTCGGGGACAGAGACGACCATCGGCTCTTCTATGATCAGTATATTGAGTTCCGAGCCGCTCTTTGCATTCAATTCTCCTACTGTAGTCTTGAGTGTGGCGTCACTGCTCGTTATACGCACCGAAGGATCTGCAGTACCCTCATCCACTGCGTCCCGGAGTTTTCCTGTGTAGCATACTACGCCGTTAAATGAGGTATAATCATTTCCCGATTCATAAGCGATGATCAGATGAACTCCTTCTTTATCCCTACTGCATTTTTTCAGTACGATTCGACCGCTCCCGTTTGAGTCGTTGTACTCATCAATTGCAGCTTGTATCTGCTGTTTAAGTTCAGCTGCGTCATAGTACTCCTTGTCAAAAGAACCGTATGATGAGGCTGTGACATTGCCCTTGTCGGATATTTCCATCGCATTCTGCTTTTTTGTCGTGACAGATCCGCATCCGATAAGCGCAAAAATAAAGACAGCCCACAGCATGAACAGTATCATTTTACGCATGATAACTGACCTCGGTATAATAATCTGGCATAACTGTTCATAAATCAAAACAGTTACTTTTTTGCATCACATTGCATTATACTAAACTTCTATCTGTTCTGTAAACTGTAAACTGCATTTTGTATCCGGAGCCCGGCCCGGTATAACTGTTTTCCGATTCCGCGTCATGTACCGGACTTATCCGGTTATTCTGATGTCATTACTTCGAGGAGCGTCTGCGACTTAATAGGACGATCCACCGCCCTTTTCAGCATTTTCTTCACATAAGCCGAATAATCCTTTTCCGCACTTTCCTTAAGACGGAAAGTATAAAGCTCCGTGACTTTGCAGCCCGCAGTAAATTGTAATGCATACCACGCGCTCTGTTCCATGGCTCCCGGTGTTTCAGGCGGTGCGAATACACCGTTTTCAGCCATGATCCTGCACTCATATACTTTCCTGAGGAATTCGAGCGGAAGCGCCCCCTTCAGTATTGCCTTAAGGGAAATATATATAAGATTCACCGTCTGATGGGCTTCTATCTCTTCCGCGGAAAAATATGACGCCAGCTCCAGAAAATAAAACCCGTAATAGACACCGGGCTGAGACGCCGCCAGTTCCGTGAAATAGTTCGCAACCTTTGCGCTTCTCAGCGTGTAGGCGTTCCTGCCCGGAACCAGAGAAAAAGTCCCGAAAACAAACGGGTTGCAGGCTGCCATGATCGGACTCCCCGGTCTCCTGGATCCATGTGCAAATGCTCTTGCCGCGCCGCGCATGGTGCGAAGCACCTTCCTTAATGCGCGGCTGCGATCACTTACAAACACACCCGGGATACATTTCGTTTTCACAGTTATTACCGACTTATGTCACGCTCATTCCGCGGCAAGGATTACAGTGACTTTCGGTCGTAGCCTAATGCCCTGACATCCTTCTCATTATCTCTCCAGTTCCTTCTCACTTTGACGAACAGCTTAAGAAAAACTTTCGTTCCCGTCATCTCCTCAATATCGCGGCGGGCAGCCGTGCCGATCTTTTTGAGCATGCTGCCTCCCTTTCCGATAATGATCCCCTTATGGCTGTCCCTCTCGCAGATTATACTGGCTTCTATGGCAGTGAGGTCTTCCGATCTTTCCTTGTAGGATTCGATATTCACCGCGATCCCGTGCGGCACTTCCTCATTAAGCGCTCTGAGAGCCTTTTCTCTGATTATTTCCGCAGCCAACTGCCTCATATTCTGGTCAGTGACCGTCTCCTCATCGTAATACTGAGGTCCTTCGGGGAGTCTTCTCAATATTGCGCGGATGACCTCATCCACGTTCAGTCCCCGAAGGGCTGATACAACGATAATATCGTCAAATTCCAGCACCTTCTCCCACGCCGCCAATATTTCCGGTGCTTTTTTCTTATCTATCGTATCGATCTTGTTTATTATCAGAATCACCGGCTTTTTCTGTTTTTTCAGTTTTTCCGCGATTTCCCGGTCACCATATCCTATATAAGAAGACGGTTCGACAAGCCAGAGCACTACATCCGCATCACCCAATGTTTTATCCGAGACATCGATCAGATACTCTCCCAGCTTGTTGTCAGCCTTACGGATCATGCCCGGCGTGTCAAGAAAGATGATCTGTCCTTCTTCAGTCGTGAGAACTGTTTCGATTCTGTTCCTGGTCGTCTGCGGTCTGTTACTGGTTATCGCAATTTTCTGTCCGATCAGATGATTCATCAGAGTGGATTTTCCCACATTCGGTCTTCCGATTATGACCGCATATCCCGATTTATACATATATTTACCTCAGTTCAGTGTCTCAACACTGCCGAACAGATCTTTATGCTCCGCTATTTTTCCTTCGCTTCCTACCACGCAGATACAGTTATCGGAAAGAGCAGCCTCCGCTGCGGGAGCAAGTGCACGGATATCATCTACCGTTGCATTCAGTATCTCGTCCCGCATCTTCTGAGAATCCTCAGCCGTAATTCCGTTCATATAAGCCCGCATACTGACCATTCCGTAGAGAGACGGCGTGAGCGGTGTATCCATTCCGCTGATCGTACCGATTATGAACTTAGTCATTTCCTTCTCGTCCGCATTGAAATTTCTCAGGTAGTCCGGAATACCGGCGTATATGTCAAGCGTTCTCAAGAGATGCGGATCTCTGTAGGAGGTCATAAAGATATCCCCTGCCCGCTTGAATGCAGCGCTGCATCCATAAGCGCCACCCTGCACGCGGATATTCTGCCACAGATACTCATAGCCCATGATCTGCCTCAGGATATTCATCGTTCCGTTGAACTTATATCCTTTGCTCATGAATTCTCCTGCTTTGGC
>CAMYVI010000330.1 GCA_947302185.1 uncultured Lachnospiraceae bacterium | reverse complement strand
CGGGATGTTTATAAAGAGCATCATAAATATTCAGAATAGTTCCTCCCGGATATCCGAAGACAGTGTCTACACCCTGTTCTTTCAGACACTCGATAACAATCTCGGAACCGCTTAATCTCAAACTTACCAACCTCCTTTATGCCCGGCATTTCTGCCTGTAAGGGGAAACTGAAAAGCGCCGATTCTTTCTCGTAATTCCAGTCAGTGGTCTGCAAAACGGACCGGAACCTCAGGCTAAAATACAATATTAGCTCAAACAGTACTATTTTTCAATAGGACCCGGCAAACAGATTTCGTATGAATAAAAGAAAAGGGACCGGCGCATTAAATCGCGTCGGCCCGCTTATACTTTCATGTTCTATATTTGCTGCAATCAATTCGCATCATAAGAAGCATCTGCTTTCTCTACTTCAGCGATAGCTTCCTTCTTCATCGGAATCCTGCAGTTCTTATTGTTTCCGAATTCAACAATAACAACATCATCCGTGATGTCAAGTATGACCCCGTAAAATCCGCCTGTCGTAACAATACTGTCACCGACTGCCATATCTGCAAGCATAGCGGAAACTCTTGCCTGCTCTTTTCTCTGCGGACGGATCAGCATAAAATAGAAAATCGCTATAAGTGCGATCATGTAGATAGCCATAAGGCCAATGCCGCCTCCCGGGGCAGCAGCTGCAACTGGATACATAGTAAAACCTCCGATTTTTAATTGAAGGACTGAGTCCTTCTCTTTCATGCATAGACAACATAATACACAATTTAACGATGTGATGCAAGGACTTCTTTTATACATCTAATCCTGCCGGTCCTTCAGTCATTCAGCTGTCCCATGCCTGCCAGTTTCCGCACTCTGTACTCGGAAAATCTCCCCTCATCGAGCGCATTCCGAATTTCCTCCATCAGGTGATTATAGAAATACAGGTTGTGCAGTACACAGAGACGCATGCCGAGCATTTCATTAGCTTTCAGCAAATGGCGGATGTAAGCTCTCGTATGGTTCCTGCAGGCCGGGCAGCCGCATCCCTCCTGAATCGGACGCGTGTCAAGCTCAAATTTCTTATTGAACAGATTCAGATGTCCCTCATTTGTATATACGTGTCCATGGCGTCCGTTCCTGGACGGATACACACAGTCGAAGAAATCAATTCCGCGCGCCACTCCCTCAATGATATTGGCCGGCGTACCGACTCCCATAAGATAAGTAGGCTTGTCCGCCGGCAGATACGGGACGACTTCGTCAAGAACATGATACATCTGCTCATGCGTCTCTCCTACTGCCAGGCCGCCGACAGCGTAACCGTCAAGATCCAGCTCGGATATATCCTTCGCGTGCTGTATGCGGATGTCGTCGTAAACAGCCCCCTGATTGATTCCGAAAAGCAGCTGGTCGGGGTTTACCGTATCCGGAAGAGCGTTCAGACGCCTCATCTCGTCTTTGCACCTGACGAGCCATCGTGTGGTCCTCGCGACGGATTCCTCCACATATTTCCTTTCCGCCAACGCGTTCGGACATTCATCAAAAGCCATAGCGATTGTAGACCCCAGATTCGACTGTATCTGCATACTCTGCTCGGGACCCATGAAAATGCGGTGGCCGTCGATATGAGACTGGAATGTAACGCCCTCTTCCTTTATTTTTCTCAGCTTAGCAAGAGAGAATACCTGAAATCCGCCCGAATCCGTCAGGACCGGTCCGTCCCAATTCATAAATTTGCGAATTCCGCCCAGCTGCCTGACTATTGTATCGCCGGGTCTCACATGAAGATGATACGTATTGCACAGCTCCACCTGTGTGCCTATCTCACGGAGCTCCGGGGATGAGACCGCACCTTTGATGGCAGCCACAGTCCCGACATTCATAAACACAGGCGTTTCGATAACGCCGTGTACTGTTTGCATTCTGGCTCTTTTGGCGCGGCCTTCGCGCTTTAAAACTGTATACATAATATCACCTGTAATCATAAAAAATGAAAGATGCCGGAGCATTACACCTTGACACCAGGAACACCCCGGTGTTCTTGCCGTGCCGATCGGCAGTATTGAACATTTCCGACTCGGGAAATCAGCGAGCGGAAGTTTGAGTCTATAATAATAAGAAAAGTCACCTCCGTCAAATCTTTTCATATCAGACAACTACGACAACTATGCCAAAGTGTTACTTGTGTTTTTAAATTAGTGGTTATATAATTCGTTCTGATTAGATAATTTTATCTATGTAATGAAGTTCTTTACTTACGAGGATTAATATGAATTATACACTTGGTATTGACATCGGCTCAACAACGGTAAAAATCGCTGTACTCGATGAAAATAACAATCTGCTGTTCTCTGACTATCAGAGACACTTTGCGGAAATACAGGAAACATGCGGACGGCTTATTGAAAAGGCCCATGAAAAGCTCGGAGATCTTGAAGTCTCGCCGGCTATCACAGGCTCCGGCGGCCTCACTCTGGCTAAACATCTTAAAGTTCCGTTCGTTCAGGAAGTTATCGCAGTCTCCACCTGCCTTAAGCTCCAGTGTCCGAAAACAGACGTGGCAATAGAGTTAGGCGGAGAAGACGCGAAGATTATATATTTTGAACAGGGAAACATCGAACAGCGCATGAACGGAATATGCGCGGGCGGAACCGGTTCTTTTATCGACCAGATGGCAGATCTGCTCCAGACAGATGCATCCGGTCTGAACGAGTATGCCGGGAATTATCGTTCGCTTTATCCGATCGCTGCGAGGTGCGGCGTATTTGCAAAGACAGATATCCAGCCTCTCATCAATGAGGGTGCCACAAGAGAAGACCTTTCCGCCTCCATTTTTCAGGCAGTCGTTAACCAAACGATCTCCGGTCTTGCATGCGGGAAACCCATCCGCGGCCATGTTGCATTCCTGGGAGGTCCTCTCCATTTTCTCGATCAGCTTCGGATCCGTTTCATTGAAACACTCAAGCTCGATGATGAGCATTCGATCATTCCGGAAAACTCGCATCTTTTCGCTGCGCAGGGAGCTGCTCTCGAATC
>CAMYVI010000329.1 GCA_947302185.1 uncultured Lachnospiraceae bacterium | reverse complement strand
ACGATTATTTTAAGGCAAGGAATCAGGCTGAAGTCTTTGATGAAGATCTGCAGAACAAAGATAAAGAATTATATGAGCTGAAGCAGCAAATTGTCGAACTTCAGATGGAACTGGATGAACTCACGAGTCCGGATGCAAGCGCACCGGCCACCGACAGGTACAGGTCATCCCGAAAACATTGAATTAAAGGCTTAAAAGGGTGATTACTTATTGTGATCACCCTTTTTATATGGGAGGACTCATAATGACAGATACCGGCATTGAACTTCTGGCGCCTGCCGGCTCCGTAACCGGTCTCAAGGCAGTGATCGAGGCGGGCGCTGACGCCGTTTATATAGGGGGGACCCGTTTCGGAGCCAGAGCTTACGCTGAAAACCCCGATGAATCCGATCTTGTATCAGCAATTGATTACGCTCATATGCGCAACGTCCGGGTTTATCTTACGGTCAATACATTATTAAAAAATAACGAGCTCGATGAACTTAAGGATTATATTGAACCATATTATCTTCATGGCATTGACGCTGTACTCGTACAGGATTTCGGCGTATTAAAGGTCCTGCATGAAAGCTTTCCGGATCTTCCTCTGCACGCCAGCACGCAGATGACGGTAACCGGGCCGTACAGTGCCAAATTGCTTGCGGAATACGGTGTTACACGCATTGTACCGGCAAGAGAGTTGTCCCTGAATGAGCTCAGGGAGATAAAAGAGAAAAGCGGACTTGAGGTGGAGGCTTTTGTCCACGGGGCTATCTGCGTATGTTATTCAGGTCAGTGTCTTATGTCCGGTATGATCGGAGGCAGAAGCGGAAACAGGGGACGTTGCGCACAGCCATGCCGTCTGAAGTATACGCTCTCCGGTCGAACAGCTGATTCAAACGTTTCGGGAGGTACTATTTCAGGGGAATTGCTCAGCCCCAAGGATATGTGCACGTTGGATTTTCTTCCGGATATGATCGATGCGGGAGTCTGTTCGTTTAAAATTGAAGGACGGATGAAACAGCCCGAGTACGGAGCGGGCGTAGTAAGTATTTATCGCAAATACATCGACCTCTATGTAAAATCAGGACGCGCTTCTTATAAGGTAAGCCGAAGGGATCGGCAGATTCTTCTTACGCTCTTTAACCGGGACGGTTTTACGGACGGCTACCTGGCTGAACATAACGGCCGCGATATGATGGCTCTGAAAAGACGCACTCTCAGCGAGCAGGAGGAAAAGGCGAGAGCCGATCTTTACGAGCGTCTGCATTCCGAATACGTAGCAAAAGACACAAGTCTTATAGTCGACGGTAAGGTAACTGTCAGCGCCGGGAAACTTCTTTCTCTGGATGTGACCGAAATCCGGACCGGAAAAAGCGTAACAGTATCGGGAGAAAGAGTTCAAAAAGCGGAAAACAGACCGTTATCTTCCGAACGTATTTACGGCCAGATCATGAAGACGGGAGAATCGGGCTACCGGTTCCGGAAGCTTGAGGTCAAAACCGATGAAATATCATTTGTCCCCATGGCCCAGCTGAACGCATTGAGGCGGCAGGCATTTGCAGCCATGAACAGTGCTCTTTTGTCTGACCATCTTCGGTCATCGTCGCATTATCCGGATCCGAACGATTATTCCCCGGTATCAGACGGATACAAAGCGGATCTCCGTAATGGTAAATTGACATATAACGAAGCAGACGGTCCGAAAAAAGACTGCTGCCGTATTTCAGCGGAGATCGAGACGGAAGAACAATTCAGAGCGGTGCTGTATTCCGACTGCATCCATCTGATCTATATCCCGTATTCATTTATCTGCCGTAAAGGAGAAGAAGAGAGAGAAGTTCTCGAAAGAGCAGCTTTTTATTTAGAGCAGGCGTCTTCACACGGCAAAAAGCTGTCTCTTTCCATGCCGTATATAGAACGAAATGACGGGATAGCAGAGATTCGGAATTTTGAAAAAGACCTTATCTCTATGGGATATCACGGTTTCCTCGTAAAGAGCTTTGAAACACTGGCCAGGCTCCTGCGAGCCGGACTCTCGCATTATATTCGAACAGACAGTTCTGTCTACACATTTAACGATGCATCGAGGATGTTACTTAGCGGTTTCGGACTCACACGCGATACGGTTCCTGTCGAGCTTAATAAAAAAGAGATCCTGAACAGAAAGAATAACGGCTCCGAGCTTATTGTTTACGGACATCTTCCGCTGATGATCACGGCACAGTGTCTGCAGAAAACGACAGCTTTCTGTACAAAAAACCACCCGAAACTGTCTCTGACCGACAGAAAGGGAAGGATATTCAAAGTCACATGCGATTGTGATTTCTGTTATAATATAATTCGCAATCCTGTTGTCCTGTCGCTTTTCAGTGAAGCAGATTTCATGAGCAAAGCAGGTATCTCTTCTGCAAGGCTGCTGTTTACGGAGGAAAGCGCTGAAGAAGTATCTGAAGTCTGCAGGATCTCCGAACGCGCGCTTTATGACAGAATCCGGATCGATGTATCCGGAGAACATACAAAAGGACATTTTAACAGAGGAGTTGAATGAATAATTCATTAGCCAATTTTCAGGACATTTTAACACGGCTTCCGGAACTCATGGGAAATTCGCTGAATATCCTGACTCAGTTGTCAAAGTATTTTTTCCTCATTTTGATTATGCTGTTTGCTCTCGAAGATTATACATATTTCGGCAAGCGCACAGAGGAAAAGAAAAAAAAGGTCATCCGTAAGCAGATCCGGATTATTTACCTTTTTACGATCCTGGGGTTCAGTCTGATTTTTCTGAACACCGGCAGCATAATCGCATTATGTACTATGGCCGGCATTTGCGTTTTTTACTTCGTCGCGCTGCACGGTTATCGACTGCTTTATCCCAAGGCTTCCATGCTGCTTGTTGACGATATGCTTATGCTCCTTGCGATAGGTTTTGTTACGATATCAAGACTTGATCAGGACGAGGGGATGAAACAATTTGTCATAGCTTCCGGCGCCGTCGTCATCGCATTTTTGATCCCGGTAATTGTCAGAAAGCTGAAA
>CAMYVI010000328.1 GCA_947302185.1 uncultured Lachnospiraceae bacterium | reverse complement strand
ATCAGAGGAAAATATGATCCGCGTGGATATGTCCGAGTACATGGAAAAGTACAGCGTTTCGAAATTAATAGGATCTCCTCCAGGATATGTAGGTTATGATGATGGGGGACAGCTCTCTGAGCAGGTGAGGAGGCACCCCTATAGCGTAATTCTCTTTGATGAAATCGAAAAAGCACATCCTGATGTATTTAATATATTGCTTCAGGTCCTTGACGAAGGCCATATAACGGATGCTCACGGAAAACGTGTCGATTTTAAAAATACATGCATCATTATGACGTCGAATGCCGGAGCGCAGGCGATAGTTGATCCGAAGAAGCTCGGGTTCGGAGCGCGTAATGACGCTGCTCAGGATTATGAACGTATGAAGAGCGGCGTCATGAATGAAGTGAGGCGTATTTTCAAACCGGAGTTTATGAATCGAATTGATGAGATCATCGTTTTTCATCCTTTGAGCAGGGAAGAAGTCATTAAGATCGTCGGTCTCCTTACAGGCGAACTTGTGAAGCGGGCTAAAAATGAACTTGATATCGAACTGAAAATCACACCGGCTGTGAAAAAAGAAATTGCCAGAGTCGGCTTCTCCGAAAAATACGGAGCAAGACCGCTGAAACGGGCTATTCAGGAAAAAATCGAGAACCCGCTTACCGACCTCATTTTAAAAAATGACGTTAAGAGGGGAGGCAGGGCAGCCGTTCGGCTTGTGAAAAATGAAATATGTATCATGAGCGAAGAAGATCAGCAGAACAATGATGAGCCAACTGCTGATTAAAAATAAGATCAGTCTCTGAAGCAGAATTCTCGCGATGCGGGAGGATGAGCAGGGATTCGGTGCGGAATTGGGAATTATGTCAGCTGACGCTGACCTTAAATTCCGTTGAAAGTCTCGCGAGCGGGACTTAAATTTCAGTGTATCTGTGCGTAAAGCACTAATTAAGCAATGAGCGATAAATATTAGCAAGAGGTGGAACTATGGCAGTTATCAAGAACCTGATCCAGACAGAAGCGGACGGCAGCATCAGCTTTGGAAACTATGAGCTTCCGGCTAAGAAAAAACTTGCAGATTATGAGCATGAAGGAGATCTTTATAAGGTAAAGACATACTCGGAGATAACCAGACTCGAGAGAAATGAAATGTTCGTATATGAATCAGTACCCGGAACAGCAGTCAGTCATCTCAGATATTTGGATAACGGAATGGAGTTTGTTGTTGAAGGGCCAAAGGATGCTCAGATTACAGTCGAAGGTGAAGGAGGAACGTTCTATAATGTATTCATAAATGATGCGGAGCGTGCTTCTCAGAAGACGAACCTTGGCGGTAAACTCTCTTTCAGCGTCGAGCTTGCAAATGCAGGCCCTGTTACAGTTCGTATTGAAAAAGCTTAAAGTGTTTGGAAAAAATATGGCGACAAGCAAAAAGAAAACAGTATTCTTTTGTCAGAACTGCGGATTTGAATCCTCTAAATGGATGGGTCAGTGTCCCGCATGTCATGAATGGAATACATTGGTAGAAGAACCGGCTGTCGGAAAATCCGGCAGAGGAAGAAGCATTAAAAACGGGAACAGGGCGTCGGGACGCCCTGTTCTTATTAAAGATGTCTCAATGGAAGAGAGTGAAAGGGTTACTACAGGTATGCCCGAATTTGACCGTGTCCTCGGAGGCGGTATTATTAAGGGCTCAATGGTTCTGATCGGCGGAGATCCCGGAATCGGAAAGTCGACGATTCTTCTTCAGTCCTGCAGAAATCTGGCGGCAAGCGGGCAGAAAGTACTGTACATATCCGGAGAGGAAAGCCTCGCTCAGATAAAGATGAGGGCACTGAGAATCGGGGGAGCGGATGAGAACCTTTATCTTCTGTGTGAGACCAATCTCGGAGATATTCGGGAAGTCATAGAGGAGATGAGACCGGATGTGTGTGTCATCGACTCTATTCAGACTATGTATAATGAGGAAGTGACAAGCGCGCCCGGGTCTGTTTCTCAGGTAAGAGAATCGACCGGTATTCTTATGATGCTGGCAAAGGGTCTTGGAACAACTATATTTGTAGTGGGGCATGTGACGAAAGAAGGAGCGGTAGCAGGACCTCGTGTCCTTGAGCATATGGTCGATACGGTACTCTATTTTGAAGGGGAGAGACATGCATCGTATCGTATTCTCAGAGCTGTCAAGAACAGATTCGGTTCTACCAACGAGATAGGCGTCTTTGAGATGAGAGGGAGCGGCCTGACAGAAGTGCCGAATCCGTCTGAATATATGCTCAGCGGCAGACCTGAAGATTCATCGGGATCTATTGTCACATGCTGCGTAGAAGGAAGTCGGCCTTTACTCCTGGAAATACAGGCTCTCGTAGCGAGAACCAATTTCGGGATGCCGAGAAGAACGTCTGCCGGAACAGATTATAACAGGGTAAATCTTCTCATTGCAGTCCTGGAGAAACGATGCGGAGTTGATCTCGGGACATGCGATGCGTATGTGAATGTAGCGGGAGGAATCAGAATAAACGAACCTGCGCTGGATCTGGCGATCCTTCTTGCGCTCTTTACAAGTTATAAAGATATTGCGGTACCCGACAGGTTGGTCGCATTCGGAGAAGTCGGTCTTTCGGGTGAAATCAGGGCTGTGAGTCAGGCAGAGATCAGGGTTCTTGAGGCGAAGAGGCTCGGCTTTACCCATGTGATCCTTCCGCGGTCGAATTACAACGCATGCAGAAAAGTCTCCGGCATCAGTATTACCCCGGTTGAGACTGTCAGAGAAGCTATTATGGAACTGAAAAGTACTGAATAAGTATTTGGGGAAATCGGTTGGTATACGTTCTCGAGAAATATTGTTTTTACATCGGTTTTTGCAGTTTGAAAAGAGTAAAAAAGAAACGAATCAGTGAAAAACACTTTTACATGTTCAAACATCTGTGCTTTTGACGGGTCGGAAAACGCCTGTAAAGGCAAAAAAAAGGAAAAAAAAAGAAAAAAAAGCAAAAAAAGATTAAAAAAGTTCTTGCCAAGCGATACGATCTTTGTTATTATTTAACTC
>CAMYVI010000327.1 GCA_947302185.1 uncultured Lachnospiraceae bacterium | reverse complement strand
ATCTTATAAAAAATATGGTTTGGAATTAGGAAAGAAAAGGGGCTGTGAAATAACTCCCCTAATAGAAAGACCATCTGGACGAATCCAGATGGTCTTTTTGTGGTAAAATTTAACTGCACATGAAAAATTTAACCACTTACTATTCTACTAATAAACAGGGATATTTACCACTATTTCTTTCAGATTGTCTGGATCTTTTGGATCCTGTCCTTGCATTTGGTCGATTCATGGAGGGAATCGATTTACAAAAGTATCTGAGGAACATCCCGGAATACACAACCGGCAGACTCAGGTATAATCCGGTCATATTCGCCGCAAGAAAATCTTTCGACCGACTCATCCGCAGTTGTGTACAGAATCTCACGGGCGGTGCGCGTAAAAGACCGCCGCAGGTATTCCGGAGGGACTTAAAGGTCCGAAGGGGCTTGAAACCACCTCCATAGGACGCGGCTCAGCACCGCATGGGGGTGGAGGTTCATAGCACCCTTGCCCTGTACAGGAAGGTGACGATCTGCCCTCTCGAGCAATTTTCGTTAACACCGAATTTCCCTTTCAGCGTTCCTGATGTGAAGCCCGTAGTTATCTTTTTCTGGTAGCCCCAGAGTACAGCATTGTAGAAGACATGTGACTTCGGAACATCCGGGAAAGGTGCCGTAGCAACTGCCTTAGGCGTCGGCTTGTTCTTCAGTCTCCAGAGGAACATCATGCACTCGCCGCGGCTGACGTTCCTGTTGATACCGAATGTACCGTCTGAATATCCTTTGGTGATGCCTTTCTGAGAACCCCAGAGAATCGCTTTATAGAAGGTATGAGTCGTAGGCACATCCTTGAACGGTGACTTCGAAGCTGTCGTTGGGGACGGCTTTCCCGCATATCTCCAGAGGAACATCATCATCTCTCCGCGTGTGCAGTTCCTGTTGATGCCGAATGTACCATCGGAATAGCCTTTCGTGATGCCTGCATCCGCAGCCCAGTAGATGGCCATGTAGTAAGCATGGTCAGGGTCCCGGACATCGGAAAAGCCCTTTTTTGTGCTCCTCAGGACTATGCTCTTAGATGTTGCAGGCATTATCGTATAGCTCTTGCCTGAAGCGTTATACATTGTACCCGGTAATGAGGTAACACCCGCGATGATCTTCTTGGGCGTTTTTAAAAGGTGGAGCTTGATGCATTCTTCAAATATGTTGCCAGTATTTGTGACAGATGACGTATCAAAGCTGCTCAAATCCAGATTTGTGAGGCTGCTGCAGCCGGAGAACATGGCAGACATATCAGTAACCTTCGACGTGTTAAAGCTGCTCAAATTCAGGTTTGTGAGGCTGCTGCAATTGAGAAACATACCATTCATTTTCGTCACTTTGGAAGTATTAAAGCCGCTCAGATCCAGAGTTGTAAGATTTGAATAGCACCCGGCACCGAATTGCGTAAATGTTACAGAGAATATTTCACCCGAATCTTCTGGTAGATGAACAGTTCCGTAAGCAACATTAATCGATTTAATTTGTTCCCGTTCAACAGTGTCACAATATCTCCAGTTGTTCCATAGTGTCCCGTTATCTGAATAGAAAGAAACAGCACCGGTGGAAGAATTGAGTTTTCCTGTTACACAATCCCCTGCGACCCAAGTTCCTTTCGCCAGCTCTTTATTTTTAGCCAATATTAGACTCGTTGATAAAACAGGAATCGCCGTATGTTCTATGCCCGCACGATTATACAGGGTGATTGGTAAATCGATTAAGCATGAGGTCTTTTTGGGTGTTCCGAGGAGTTTTAAACTCTTGCAGGATGTGAACATGTCGCTGCAGTCAGTCACATTTCTCATATCGAAGCAGCCCAGATCCAAAGTCCTAAGATTGGTACAATTGTAGAACATATAACTCATATTTGTGACGTTCTTTGTATTAAAGATACTCAAAGAAAGGTCGGTAAGGCTCTCACAGTAGGCGAACATAGCCATCATATTCGTCACATTATATGTATCGAAGTAACCGGATATACTGGTGAGCTCCAGACTCGTAAGGTTTTTGCAATAATAAAACATGAAACTTGCGTTTTTCATATTACTTGTGGAGAAAAACCATAGAGATATTTTCTTCAGATTCGGCAACCCGAAGAACAAGAAACTTGAATCCTCCGGAAAGTCAAGCGGCGAGTTAGTACCGCCTGAGATGTGAATCTCTTTAATACTATCTCCAGCAACGCCTGACATGCTAAGCCAGTTCCTCGATAAGGTGCCGTCACCAGTAATGTTCAAAATGCCGGTGGAAGAATTAAAGACCGCTATCACATCCTCTCCCACAGGGACGCCAACTCCGGTCAGTTCCTCCGATTCGTTAACCTCATCGGGATCCCCTGCGGTCTCCGGTGCGGGACCATTTGCAGGATATTCCGCTGTTATCTCATCAACTGCCTCCGCACTTTCCTCCACATACCCGCCCGGATCCGAGAGCGGCGACTCCTCGGAGAAATTTTCGCCAATCACAGGTGCGGAAGTGTCAGTCAAATTATCGGCTTCCCCCTCTGTGACCGGATCGGCGCTTATCTCATCAGCCTCCTCGATTATTGCTTCAGGTCCGGGGGCTTCTTCCGTGACATCCCATGCTGCCGCTTTATCTATGTCTGATGGTGAAGCGTAGATAGCGGTAGGGCTTGTTGCGGCAATCATGAGCATAGAGAGTATGAGTGCCAGGTGCTTTTTCAATATTTTCATTCCGGTTTCCTCCTTCTATTAGTTCTGGGGTGTTCTCATATGCATTCCTATATTCCGAATATTTTAATAATTATATCATTATATATAAAATACAGGAATAAAAAAAGCTATATTTCCTCTGAATTTGCACTAAAGCAATTTGTACTAAAAACAGTGCTAATAATATGCATGGGAGGATGTAAGAAGACATTTTTCTTGTAAAGCCCACAAAGTCCGCTGTGGCAACGATGCCGGCTTTCTTCTGCAACTTCTTCTGGGGACTCATCTTCCCGGCATTGCGCTGAATGAAGCCTCTGTCTCGGTGCTGCATGAGCCGCTGACGGTGGGCGG
>CAMYVI010000326.1 GCA_947302185.1 uncultured Lachnospiraceae bacterium | reverse complement strand
GGAAGATTCCTCCCCCGTACTTTGCTGCCAGATACGGAAAACGCCAGATATTGCCGAGGCCGACAGAGGCGCCGGCAGCGGAAAGTACAAAACCGAGCTTCCCGGAGAAGCTGCTTCTTTTTTTCTTTTCTTGCATAATTATGTTCCTCTTTTGTGTCAGTGATGCGACGACAATTATACACTAACTGAAAAAAGAGGGAAAGCAGTTTTTGATAACCCTTTCCCTCTTGCACATATTTTTTATTCTTCATCGCACAATACTCGTGACGTAAGTCTACGATACGCGCGCAAGGTGACCTTCGTCTTCATCGCGCAATCGCATCATCACATGACCACCGCGCCTTCCGGCGTCAGATCGTGCTCCTCGTCCAGCCATACGCTGACCGAACCGCTGTCAACGGAGAAATCTCCGTATCCCTGTCTGTTTATGCGTACTCTTCTGTCAACATGTCCCAGCACGTCATAGAATGTCTTACCTGCGTGTTCCTTGCCTACATACATTCTGTGGCGGTGCCTTCCCTTGGTTGAGATGAGAACCGCCATACCGTATTTCTCACGGGTCCATCCGATACAATACTGATGATCAAAGTAATCATGCTGCTTTCCGTATGCGTAAAGCCTTCGTATCATCAGCATCATCTCAAGGTCAGTCCCGACGGGAGGGACATTATTATGCGGTATACCGTAAAGGTCACCGTAAAAGACACACGGATATCCGTTTTCGCGCAAAAGGATCAGAGCATAGGCGAGCGGTCTGAACCAGGGCTTAATCGGTGACGCCAGGGACTGTCCCGGCTGGGTGTCGTGGTTGTCGACAAATGTCACAGAGTGAATGGGGTTTCTCTGCGTGAGCGTATTGTCGAATATTGTTCTCAGATCATATCTGTCGCGGTTGTAAGAGGCATCGCAGAAGTGGAAATGCAGCGGAACATCGAAAAGACTCATCTGATAGTCGGTCTTTTCCAGATAGTTCGTAAGCTTATTAACGTCTCCGCTCCAGTATTCACCTACAGCGAAAATGTTTCTTCCGCTCTCCTCTCGCATATATTTAAGCCATTCCCGGTAAAAACCGGCATCGATATGCTTGACCGCATCAAGCCGCACGCCGTCGAGCCCTGTCATCCTCTCATACCAGGCTCCCCATTTATTCAGCTCCTCAGCTACTTCCGGCACCTTCTGATCTATGTCGGCACCCATAAGATAGTCAAAGTTTCCGTACTCATTATCGACATCCGGGCTCCACTCGTGATCCTTCAGCCTGTAAATCGGGCCTCCCGACTCGTTGCGAAAACCTGAGAAGTATCTGTGATCCCATTTGAAATCGGAATACTGGTCTCCGCGGCCTTCGAACTCATAAATCGTCTCCGCCTCCGTCGTGGTGTATTCGGAATCCAGCTCATAATTTCTGTTATCCGGGCTCACGCGGATTGCATCGACCTCTTCGGTCCGGTCTGCTCCGAGCTTATGATTCAGAACGATGTCCGGATATACATGCAGGCCTGCCTGATGGCATGCATGTATCGCAGCATGATATTCATCTTTCGTCCCGTACTTTGTGCAGACCGTACCTTTCTGATCGAACTCGCCGAGGTCATACACATCATAGACCCCGTAACCTACATCATTCACACCGTTCATGGCCTTATAGGCAGGCGGCATCCAGATAGATGTAAATCCCATTGCTTCAAGTGATGCTGCGTTTTCAGCGAGCTGATTCCAGAGATTTCCGTCAGACGGCAGATACCACTCGAAATACTGAAGCATAGTGCCGTTCCTCGTGAAGGAATTGTAGTATGCCATCAGGATATCCGTTCCCGCGTGGCCATAACCTTCACGGTTCATCTGATCATAGACATCCGTGACCGTATTCAGAACACTCAGATTCAGATTTCTGTTCTCGGCATCTTCTTTCGCAGTCTGGAAATCAGTGAGCATATGCCGTACCGTCAGCGTCTTATCCGAAGAGTCCACCGTTTCTTCCATGGTAAGAAGCGTGCTCGTACTGATTTCAAGCTCCTGCTCCAGCATGCGGATCAGTGTTTTTCTGTCAAGGTTGACTTTGCCGCTGTATGCAAAAGATTCGGTCAGACCGCTAAGGATACCCGCCACGGCGATCTGCATAGCCATCTTCATCTGCTGGCTGGCAGCATTCTCTCCGATATAAGTGATTTTGTTCCCCAGAGTCTCAAGGACAGGGATCACCTCTCTGCACACTTCCCTGTCGCCGCCGATCATAATAGTCAGCGTTCCGTTTTCCGCATCCGTCTGGCTTCCGATGATCGGTGCATCGACCGTATGAATATTTCGCTCGGCTGCTTCTTCCGCTATGCGCACGGCAAGTTCCGGGCTCTTGGTGGACATATCAATAATAATACTGTTCTCGGGCGCGGTCTCGCAGATACCCCCTTCATCGAAATAGAGTTCTTCTACATCGCGCGGATAATTTACCTTGGAAAATATATAATCAGCATCCCTGAGGCATTCCTCAACTGTATCAGCCCAGATTGCTCCTTCGGCTATAGGTTCCTCAGCGCTGTATTTCTTTTTATCATAAACGGTTACCTGATAACCGGCATGCAGCAGTCGGATCGCCATTGCGGATCCGAGAGCGTTCATACCTGTAAACGCCAGTTTTTTCATCCGTAATAAACCTCCTTATTACAAGCTCCCATTTACCTTATACCTGACTTTAATTTGCACTTCTTATAAAGGCATCGAATCAGTCCCGTTCACAAGAACAAACTGATTCAACCTTTCCGATTCATATTTCAAATACATTCATGAAGCAGACAGGTATATGCGGAGCGGCAATGTCTGAATCAGAATCCAGACTCACTCCGGCTATAATTGAGAGTTGCTGGTCATAATTATAACATGAAAACATACTGTATACGTTCAATAAATCGTTTAATCTTCAAAATTGTATACAATCTGTTATCAAATCACGTATTTTAGCCTTGTTATTCCTTCTTGTCAACTGTTTTATCAAGATAAAAAGTACCTGCCTGGCGTTACTCGTCTGACAGGTATAGCTGAAATATAC
>CAMYVI010000325.1 GCA_947302185.1 uncultured Lachnospiraceae bacterium | reverse complement strand
TACTCCCTGCGATTACTGTTGAAAGGGAACATACCGATGAGGTCGCGGGTATGTATCTGGAGCAGGAGACAGACCGGGACGCTATGCTGGAAGAGGATGCGATAGAGCCCACAGATATAAGTCTGGACACGGATCAGGAGAACACGGGCGAATATGCAGACACTGCTGACGGAGAGAACATATCAGCTGCACCGGTAGTGAATATTCTGAAGAGCGTAGGCAGTGATTACACTGTGACCGTTACATACGACGAAACGTCAGGCATCCCCGAGGATGCCGCTCTTTATGTGTCGGAAATTGCCAGAGAATCCGAGGAATATCAGACATATCTCAAAGAAGCTAAGAAAGCCATGGGCCTTACGGAAGAGGAGACTCTTCCCCGCTTCGCCGCACGCTTCTTTTGGCTGACGATACCGAAGGTGCAGCGGAGAGCGCGGAAGAAACCGATACTGTCACGACGGATATTGATCGGTTTATGGAGAATATTGACCAGGTCACATTTTCTGATGAGAGCTTAGTTAAAGTCGCCCGTATCACAGAAGATATCACAGCAGAGGATCTCAAAAATCAGCTTGATCTTGCGGTTGAATATGCAGGTGATCTGTCTGATGAAGACATAGCAGAGCTTAATCAGAAAGAAATTCTTGCTCCTGACTGGGCGATGATCAGCCTGAGTCCATTTTATACGGAAGAGTTGTTGACAGTCTTAATGAAGGACGGTGAGGAATTCAATATCCGGGTCACGGACGGCATTACTGAGACGGTTCCAAGTAACATGCAGCAGCTAACAACCGCTCTTTAATGTGCCTTCGGGGACCTGGTATTCATTTGCGGAACAGGCGATCAGCGGTTATGTGATCAAAGATGGCACTTCCGCAACTCAGTCCGGTACTCAGGTGCACAACGGATCTGCCGAGATACTGTTCCAGAACGTGAAGCATGTTAATAAAACGACAAGTGTCACTCTGAAAAAGGTTGATAAGGATGATCTGAATGCGACGAATCCTGATCTGCTAAACGGTGCCATCTTCACGATAACGAGGTATCCGTCACAAGACGCGCCCGGAAAAGACACCGAGTGGGGCGATGATGGATCAAAGACCCTGGCAGATGAAAAAGTGGGGGATAATTATTCGCTGGGAGGTGTATTCACCTTTGATGATTTGACCGAAGGATACTATGTCATCGAAGAAGACAAGTACCCTGAGGGATATGTTAAATTATCAGGTAATCCGTCTTTTAAAGTAAGCGCTAATGCTTCGGGCGATTTGATTATCACAATTGTCAACGATGCAGATGGTCTGGTCAAATTGATTGATGGGCAGATGGCCATCAAGGTCGGAAACGAGCGCGGCGCAGCCCTTCCTGCCACCGGTGGTCCGGGTACAAAACTTATCTATCTGCTCGGCGGAATCCTTACTCTGGGAGCGGGACTTCTACTGATGAAGAGAAGAAGGACAATTTAACATATTTCAAAGAAAGGCTGGTTTCGGAAAGAGACCGGCCTTTTCGTCAGTAAAAGAAATTTAGATAAAAGTTTTTCAACAGTCAGAAAATATTTTTGCAGTGGACGGAACACTTGATGAATGATATAATGAGGTGCTTAATTGGCATACTCAGAATCGACACATTATGGTATAAACGTACCATTTTTGACAGCTGTGAATAGGGGACTTCATGAATCATTTACTTGCTTGGTTTAATATGATTATAAAGAAACGCAGGGAGCTTCGGCGCTGGCAGAGGATTGTTACGGTCTTGGCCGCAATAATTACATTTGCCACTACATATGCCTTAATACTCCCTGCGATTACTATTGAAAGGGAACATACCGATGAGGTCGCGGGTATGTATCTGGAGCAGAGCGCAGACGCGGACGCCATGCTGGAGGAAAATGCGCTGGAGCCCACCGATATCGACGCAGCTGACACTCAGGAGAGTGAGGAGAACGCTCCCACATACTCTGATACAGCAGCTGACGGTGAGGAAATAACAGCAGCGCCGAAAGTAAAGACGCTGAAGAGCGCTGGCAAGGATTATACTGTGATTCTCACATACGATGAAACATCCGGCATACCGGATGATGCTGCCCTTTATGTGTCTGAAATTGCGCAGGACTCCGATGAATATAAGACTTATCTCGAAGAGACTAAGAAAGCCATGGGACTTACGGAAGAGGAAAAACTTCCGCGCTGTGCCGCGCGCTTTTTTGACATAAAGATCATGGTCGGGGATCAGGAATTTACACCGAAATCGGGTGTGTCTGTCGAGATTACATACGCGGAACCGCTTGCGGAAAATCCGGAGACGGAAGTTAACGCTGTCCACTTTGCGGATGAGACAGCTGAGGCGGAGGTCATAGAGGCCAGCACAGGAGAAGTACAGGACGACGGATCCGCGACGGTCGAGTTTACTGCAGAGTCGTTTTCAGTGTACGGTGTTATTTATACAGTGGATTTCAGCTGGGAAGTAAACGGCAATCTGTATGATGTGAAAGTCACTTACAGTGATGATGCCAATATCCCCGCGGACGCTGTTCTAAAGGTGACGGAATTCGAAGAAGACTCCGATGAATACACGAAAGCCCGCGATGCCGTTTTAGCAGACAAGCAGGCAAAAGGTGAAACAATAGACACGGATGACTTTGGATTTTCGGCAATGGACATTTCAATTGTTGATAAAAATGGGAATAAGGTCGAGCCTTCCGCGGAACTCCAGGTCGATATTACAATTAAATCATTGCCAGGTGTCGAAGACTTGAAGGCGGTAGAGGATAATATTGCCATCCAGCATCACGTCGAAAGCAATGACGGCGTGACTGTCGATGAGGTGTTCAGCAGGGGGACGGAGGAATTCCCTGATCTGCAGATGAACATTCAGGAAGATCCTGAAATACATGCTTCTTTCCCTGTCACCAGCTTTTCGACATTTTCGGTAACATGGAGTTATGCCGGATATGGGTATAATTCGGACCGCAATGTTACCGTACATTACGGTTATATGGACGGGGATACATTTATTGAATTCGAAGAGGAACCATCGCCGA
>CAMYVI010000324.1 GCA_947302185.1 uncultured Lachnospiraceae bacterium | reverse complement strand
AACACTGTCAGGATTTGCTGCGGCACCTATTTTTTTTCCGAATTCAAATGTCTCTTCAGGACTGAATGTCTCAATTATATACATAGCATTTTCCTTTTCACGGTTCATGTAACGAATTATTATAGCATGTTTAGGAAAATCCGTACACATACACTTTCCAAAATTATACATCCCGATTTTTCAAAGCGGAGGAAAGGCCGTTTTTCACAGAATCTCTTCTGACTTGCCAATCGCCTGCAATCACGTTATAATAATTCTATTCGTTAATCACACTTTCTATATAGAAAAGAGGTCATACACATGGCGTATCCTATTGTAACAATAACCATGAAAGACGGAAGCGTTATGAAGGCAGAACTTTACCCTGAAATCGCCCCGAACACAGTGAACAATTTCATCAGTCTGATTAATAAAGGTTTCTACAACGGACTTATCTTCCATCGAGTCATCCCCGGTTTCATGATTCAGGGAGGGTGTCCCGACGGTACCGGTATGGGCGGACCGGGCTATTCCATCAAAGGTGAATTCTCACAGAACGGATTCCAGAACAACTTACGGCACACCGCAGGCGTACTCTCCATGGCACGCGCTATGAGTCCGAATTCAGCCGGAAGCCAGTTTTTCATCATGCATGCCAATGCTCCTCATCTTGACGGTGCTTACGCTGCATTCGGCAAAATCACAGAAGGAATGGATGTAGTTGACAAGATTGCAACTGTAAGAACAGATTTCAGAGATCGTCCGCGAATCGATCAGGTCATAAAGTCTATGACAGTCGATACTCACGGCGAGGACTTCCCGGAACCTGAAAAATGCTGATCCGGCACCGAAAACGGAGGCTGCCGCTCTGAGAGTATCATCGGAATAAGGACTGTATATGCAGATAACAGTACTGTATTCGATATGATATTCTCAGAGCGACAGCTTCTTTTATTCTTCATCGTGCAATATTATTGACGTAAGTCTATGATACGCGCGCAATGTGACACTCATCTTCATCGTGAGTACAATCTCGCGATGAAGAATAAACGCCTTCGGCATGGGTTACAAGCCCGTATCAGAGATCAGATACTGTATTCACAGGATTCCTCATCTTCAAGTCTCGCCTGACCGTCCGTCACTTCCACAGTCAGCTTTTTGATTTTCTCCAGCATATATCCCGGAACACGAACATGTATCACCACATCCTGTCCGTATTCGATTTCAGGCTGAGGGAGCTGCTCCTTCGCATAAACATACTGAAGCTTTCCCGCCTGCGGATACGTTACACGATAGCTGAGTCTTGTCCCCCGGATCACGGTAATAATATCGGCATTCGCGACTGCCTCACGCACTGCTGCCGTATAAGCCCTGACCAATCCTCCCGTCCCAAGAAGTGTACCTCCGAAATATCTGGTGACGACAGCTGCCGCATAATGAAGTCCCTCCCCCGTAAGCACTTCAAGCATAGGTTTTCCGGCCGTACCGCCCGGCTCCCCATCGTCATTTGACCTCAGAATCTCATCGGGTGTACCCGGAGCACCGACTACGCATGCAAAACAATGATGCCGTGCATCATAGTATTTTTTTCTGGCTGCCGCGAGAAAAGCTTCGGCTTCCGAAAGATCTTTTGCATAGTGCACTTCACCGATGAACCTGGACTTTTTTTCAATTATTTCTCCCTGTCCGTATGTACGGATCGTCTTATAATCACTCATACATTCATTTTACTGTACAAAAGGGCGATTGCGCAAGTATCCGCAAAGATGTTTAAGTTGCATTCTCGGCTTATTTTTCTTATAATAATGGCATGAATTACACAAGAGACAATATAGAAAGAAAAGAAGAGCTCTATGAGTCTTATTCTCAGGAGCTTGAAAAGCGCGTAGGAGTTGTACTTCTCCGCTTACTTGTCGTGCTGTTTCTTTCCGGGATAATTATATCGACATTCGGAACGTTCGGTATTTTCAGCGGCATCATAGCCAACACGCCTGAAATAGCCTCTGTAAATATCGCCCCGAGCGGCTACGCGACCTTCATATATGATTCAGACGGGAATCAGCTCCAGAAGCTGACGACATCCAACTCGAATCGTATTGCGGTTGCGCTTGACGATGTACCGATTTACCTCCAGAAAGGCGTTGTCGCAGTTGAAGACGGTCGTTTTTATCAGCATAACGGAATCGACGCCAAAGGTATCATCCGTGCCCTTTACGTCGGAATAAAAAACCGCTTTAAATTCACGGAGGGAGCGAGTACCATTACCCAACAGCTGCTGAAAAACAACGTCTTCACGACATGGACGGAAGAACAGACCCTGATAGACAGAGTCAAACGAAAGTTCCAGGAACAGGTACTGGCTGTGCAGCTCGAAGAAAAACTGACGAAAGATCTCGGCTCCAAAAAAGCAGCCAAGGACCGTATACTTGAAAACTATCTGAACACTATTAATCTCGGTGCAGGTACGTATGGTGTACAGGCTGCATCCCGAAAGTATTTCAGAAAGGATGTTAAAGAGCTCACTCTGTCAGAGGCGTCCGTAATAGCGGGTATCACGCAGAATCCGAGCCGTTATAATCCGATCAGACATCCCGACTATAACTCGGAGAGGCGTCTGAAAGTTCTCGGAGACATGATGGCACAGGGCTATATCACACAGGAAGACTATGATGAAGCTCTTGCAGACCCGGTATATGACAGGATCCAGAACGCTCAGGCATCACAGGATGATACCAATACTATCTACTCCTACTTTGTCGATGAGCTGACCAATCAGATCGTCAGTGATCTTAAGAAGTATAAAGGATATTCGGATACTCAGGCTTATCAGGCCTTATACTCCGGCGGCCTTCGGATCTACACGACTCAGGATATGAAGATCCAGGATATTCTGGACGAAGAATATGTTAATCCCGCAAACTTCCCGAATGATACGGAATACAGCATGGACTGGGCTCTGACGATTCAGACCCCGGACGGGGAACTGCATAATTACAGCCGGGAAATGCTCCGTAAGTTCTACAGAGAACATCTCGATCCTACATTTGATCTTCTGTTCGATACGATCGACGAAGGAAATA
>CAMYVI010000323.1 GCA_947302185.1 uncultured Lachnospiraceae bacterium | reverse complement strand
GCAGGGCCGGGAGGCATTTTCTCAGCCTATGAACTCAGCCATTTGAACCCGGAGCTTAAAGTGCTGGTCCTTGAAAAGGGCAGGCCGCTTGAAAAGCGCAAGTGTCCCATCGACGGGGACAAAATCAAAAGCTGCATAAACTGCCCGATCTGCTCGATCATGAGCGGTTTTGGCGGCGCGGGCGCATTTTCTGATGGCAAATACAACATAACCAACGACTTCGGCGGCACCCTGTTCGAGTATATCGGAAAGAGCAAGGCCATTGAGCTCATGGAGTATGTTGATAAAATCAATCTGTCCCACGGCGGAGAGGGAACAAAGCTCTATTCCACGGCAGGAACGGACATAAAGAAGAAATGCATGCAGAATAAGCTGAAGCTGCTGGACGCCTCGGTGCGCCATCTGGGAACAGATATCAACTATGTCGTCCTGCAGAACCTGTATGAAGAGCTCAAGGATAAAATCGAGTTCAAGTTCGGGACGGCTGTCGATAAGATAGAGATCATAGACGGCGGATATGAGATTACTGCCGGAGGAGAGCATTACAGTTGCGGCAAATGCATCGTCTCCGTGGGGCGGAGCGGCAGCAAATGGATGGAGAACATTTGCAAAGACTTAGGCATCGAGACAAAGTCCAACCGCGTCGATATAGGTGTGCGAGTGGAGCTGCCGGCTGTCATTTTCTCACATCTGACAGATGAGCTCTACGAGAGCAAGATCGTATACAGGACGGAGAAATTCGAGGATTACGTCCGGACCTTCTGCATGAACCCGAAGGGCAGTGTCGTGGCCGAGAATACGAACGGCATCGTGACCGTGAACGGCCACAGCTATGAGGACTCCGCGAAACAGACGGAGAATACCAACTTCGCCCTGCTGGTCTCAAAGCATTTCTCGGAGCCGTTCAAGGACAGCAACGGTTACGGCGAGAGCATAGCAAGACTTTCCAATATGCTCGGCGGCGGAGTGATCGTGCAGCGATTCGGCGATCTTGTCAGGGGGCGCAGAAGCAACCGAAAGAGAATGGAGGAGAGCTTTGTTATGCCGACCCTGAAGGCGGAACCGGGCGACCTCAGTCTCGTGCTTCCGAAGAGAATTCTGGACGGCATTATCGAGATGATTTATGCGCTCGACCGGATCGCGCCCGGGACGGCCAACGACGACACGCTGCTCTATGGCGTCGAAGTTAAATTCTACAACATGGAAGTGAAGCTCGACGAAAACCTTGAGACGAGGCACAAGGGCCTCTACATCATCGGGGACGGCAGCGGCGTGACGCATTCGCTGTCGCATGCGTCTGCGAGCGGGGTGTATGTGGCGAGGCAGATTGTCGGAGGATTTATTTGATTCTGTATAAGAACGTCACAATCTCTCCGCGGGTGCAGTTTTGCTTATCGCGGAAAGTCCCATCGGAATATCCTTTTGTAATACCCGCTCCGGTAGCCCAGAGAATCGCGTTTTTGTAGGCCGGTGTAAGAGCATCTTTGAAACTGTTTTTTGTTGTCGTTGGTTTCGGTGAGCCCTTATATCTCCAGATGAAGGTCGCAATCTGGCCGCGGGTGCATTTGCCATTTACGCCGAAGGTTCCATTGCTGTAGCCTTTCGTGATTCCTTTCTGATACGCCCACAGAATTGCGCTATAAAATGTGTGGGACTTTGGAACATCTGAGAAGGGGCTTTTGCTGACGCTTGCCGGCGAAGGCTTGCCCGCAAGCCGCCAGAGAAACATAGCCGCTTCGCCGCGGGTACAGGTATCATTAATTCCGAAAAGGTTTGTGCCGGTATAACCTTTCGTTATCCCTTTTGCGAAAGCCCAGTATACTTCTTTGGCATGGACCGTTGTGTTCGGGATAACGTCAGAAAACCGTGTAACTGTTCCTGCGCTGTTCAGTAATGAAAGGTCGCTTATGTCTATGAAAGCGGGCGAGAGTACGGCATTTGCCGCAAACTTTTTGCGAGTCAGATCTTTCATTGCAGCAAGGACACTGCTGTAGGTATGAGATCCCTCGTATAATGTCTTGGTATATTGGTCGTTATCATTTCCGGTAAACGGAGATGACTTGAACCAGATACGACCTTTATATGATTCGATAAAAGCTATCCGGCTGCCGTTGGTCGCAACCGGATCAAAGCTGTCATTCCAAACTTTTCCGAGCAGGGAGGCCTTTAAGGTCTTTGGATTAATTTTAAAAATATAATAAACTCGTCCATGTTTATTATGGACAACATTGACAATCAGTTCCTTGAATCCGTCAAAATCGATGTCAAGAAGCGTGTAGTCATTTCTGTTGCCGTATGTAGCATCTCTGTTCAGGTACAGGGCTTCTGCAAAACAGGGCTCGAAGACGCTTCGATATGTGACGGCGCCGACCGTCTCCTCGCTTACTGGTGTCTCGCTTATCGGTGCCTCGCTGAGAGGATCATCGGCTTCCGATTCGGCATCGGATGTTTCAGATGCCGAATTGGCCGCAGTTGTTTCAACAGATTCGTCGGTCAGTATATCATTGCCGTCTAAATCTGAACTTTCGGCTCTCGGCTCCTCCGCATCTGTGATTACAACGGTACTGTCGCTGATATCACCGGCGTATACTACGGAAGAAGCTGCACAGATACAAGTCAGGGCCAAAGTGATTAATTTTTTTACCTTCATTCAAAATCCCTCCTTTTTGAATATGCACCATATCTGTATTTGTCAAAGATGATGAGGCATGACAAAATGTATGAACATTTTGATTATATCAAGCCTCGCTGTTTGAGTCCATACAGAAGGACTTAGACAAAGGTCTTTATCCGGCGTGAAGAAGGGGACGTTCGGGATCAAGGAGAATTTCTTGATTGAGCGATAGGCGAGAGACATTTGCGAAACAACCAGGTATAATTGTTGCTGACAACGAGCATGCATATAGAACGAAAGGAAGTATCACATGAAAGTATTAATGATCAACGGAAGCAGAAGAGACAACGGATGCACATATACTGCGCTTTGCGAGATCGCGAAAGAACTGACCGCCGGCGGTGTTGAGTGGGAAATCATGAACGTTGGATCGAGAGTCAACAAGGG
>CAMYVI010000322.1 GCA_947302185.1 uncultured Lachnospiraceae bacterium | reverse complement strand
AAGGGGCTGCCGCGGCAGCCCCTTTTCTTAGATATTATCCTTTTACCTATAGTTTTTCTTCGTAGATGTCTGGCTTTATTTCGCTCACATCCAGTACGCCCCGAGCTTCTTCCGGAAGCATCAATGCTTACAGAGTTAACTTCCCCGTTTCCCGCACAGGTATGTCTCCAGCTCACACAAGATTGCATCCACTCTCTCACGAGTCTCCGGAAGACTAAAATCCGCATTATCAAATTGCTTTCTGTAGTATCCCTCTTCCAATGCGATTTTCATGCTCTGCGGGAAGTTCATATCATAGAAAAATGCGAGGAAACCTACCCAGATATCGAGTCCGGTACGGCGGATGTCTTTCGGAATGCATTCGTGTGCCATAAAGACCTCATCGCTCACAGTCTCCTGCTCTACCATATCGATAGTCTCTCCCATCGTATCGGTCATCTCTTCCTCCGCAAATACCCTGAAAATGTCGATCTTGTCGGCATCACGAATTAGTTTTGAAAGAAGAGCTGTCTCCTCATCAAGACCTTCGTCTATTGCCAGCTTGTTATGATTCTCGATAGCAGTCAGTATCATCTCCCGATGATTTTCCGGCAATCCCCCGAGAAAACCGTTTTCCAGAAGTACCTCACAGCTCAGGACAGCATGGTTCACGCTTCTTCTGTCATTATATGTACCGTACCTGGTCACCTGCTCGAAGCGGCCGATATCATGAAAGAGAGCACACAGTGCAGCCAGATAGCGGGTTACTTCAGGGAGAGCCAATCCGGCTGTTATCCGGTCCATGATCTCCACTACGCGCAGTGTATGCACGACCTTTAGTTCTATCATGCCGTTTGTTCGGTCATATCGGTCTGCGTAATTCAGGAATTCTTTCATTTCATCTTCGTAATTCATTATACTCCTGCTAAGTAGGTTTTCATACCTTGTCAGAGACAAGTTTCATTTTCCGCCGGGATGTCTTGTATATAGGGAAGAAAATCCTTCGGCAATTCTGCTCTCAGCACAATGTCTTTACCGGTAAAAGGCTGATGAAAGGTAATTTCTCCGGCGTGCAGTGCTGCACGGGTAATGCAATTTTCCCCGTCGGACAGCACCTGACAGCTATGATGATTTTCTCCGATGGGCAGAGCCGCGCATGTAAGATATGCCGCGTCAGCCTGCCCGTCCAAATCTGTATTCCGGGACCTGCATTCCGGATTATATATCGGGTCTCCGAGAAGCGGATGACCGATATGATTCATATGCACGCGGATCTGATGTGTCCGTCCCGTCGCGATACTGATTCTCAGGAAAGAGTAATCCTCATACTGCCTGATGACTTCATAGTTCGTAAGAGCATAGTCTCCGCCCTCTCTGGCGACTCTTTTCTGAGCGCCGTCAAACTCCCGTTCAATCGGGACTTCAATCCTGCCGCATCTTTCTGCAAATACCCCGCTTGCCAGTGCGTAGTAAGTCTTCGTGTGAATACCCTTTTCCGCCTGCTCAGTCATATGAGCAGCCATGGTCCTGCTTTTGGCAAACAGAATAAGCCCTGAAGTATCCTTATCGAGCCTTCCGACTGTTCGGATTTCGTGGGGTTCGTGCTTCATTTGAAAATAATACGCGAGATAATTGGCAAGAGAATCGCTGTAATGCCCGTGGGACGGATGCGCAACAACTCCGGCAGGCTTATTTAAGCAGATAATATCCTCGTCCTCATAGACGACCTCGATCGGATGATTCTCAGGGACGATGTTCTGAGGTGCAAAATCCGTCAGGACGACCTGCAGGACGTCGCCCCTGCGGAGCCGTCTGTTGACATATGCAGCCTCGCCGTTTACGGTTATCCCGTTCGGGGTATCATATTTAGCCCTGGCGACATCGTGATGGACCATCTTCCACTTGTACAGGATGATATCGCGAGCAGGTCGTCCCTCATCTTTTTCAGTAGCAGTATATGTAAAGATACGCCGGGTTATTTCCGTTTCTGCATATGTATTCTTGTATTCTGTCGTTATACGCATATTTTCTGATCAATTGATATTGTCACACTCCGAGCCTCTGCTTGAAATTGCCCATGACCTGATCGGCTTTGATCGTCCAGATAAAAGCATTCTTATCTACAGCCCTGATGACCTGCCTGAAGTGTGCAAGCTCATAACGGTTCATGACAATCATATGGACCTGAAACGGCTTCCGGCTGTGTCCGCCCATAGCATCCCATGTCGTGACGCCCCTGTGCATCTCGACACTGATTTCATTACTGAGAATCGGCACCTTGGAAACGACAAAAACCGCCACCTTCGTTGTCTGGAAATGCGTTCTGTCGATGACAACGGATGTGATGAAAGCATAAACTGCGGAGTAAGCAGCAATCTCAAAAGTCCTTGTGATGGCAGCATAGGTAAAAATACACGCATTGATCGTCATGGACAGCGTACCGACGGAAAGATCCGGTTTTTTCTTAACAGCGAGAAGACCGACGATATCCGTACCGCCTGTAGATGCACCGTTTCGCAGAAGGATACCGATACCGAAGCCGTTCAGAGCACCGCCGAATACACAGTTAAGAGCATGATCCGATATGAGCTGGGTTTCGGGGCTTTTCAGAACAGTCATAAGGAAAGACTGAAGTGTGATGACTGCGATTGTTCGGATCATGAACATCTTTCCGAGTGACTTGTATCCGGCAATCATCAGCGGAACATTGAGGCACCAGACAAAGATACCGGTCGGATCCGATGAAAAGTGTATTCCGACGGAATCCTGCAGGATATTCCTGATAATCTGTGCAATACCCGTGAAGCCTCCGTTGTAGAGTCCCGCAGGGGACAGGAAGAACTTATACGCGCACGAACAGCAAGCAGCACCGAATATGATCTGAATGTAACGGATGATTTTTTCCTGCCGGTCTTCCATCTTAAACTCCTTGAATCTTAATGAAAATGTGTTTTACTTAAGGGTTTTATGTTATACTACGAAGTTGTGTGTCATAATTATTAACACGCCTGAATATCGTAATTAACACGCTTAGATAAGATTTTAACATCAAAAACTCTTTCTTTAAAGGAGGTTTCATATGAATTTTG
>CAMYVI010000321.1 GCA_947302185.1 uncultured Lachnospiraceae bacterium | reverse complement strand
AGAACGTATCCGCCAAGTTCCTTAGAGTCATAAGAAGCCATGTCTTCTACCGCAAATGTAACTGTTACCGTCTCGGAAGCGCCGGGATCAAGGAGACTCGTCTTCTCAAATCCGATAAGGTTTGCGGAAGCTTTCTCGATACCGCCGTTCGTATATGGGGGATTGTAGTATACTTCTACAACATCCTTGCCGGCAGTATCACCTGTGTTCGTGACTTCCACATCGATACTGATCTGTCCGTCGACCTCCTTGAGGTCACCCATCTTCTGTTCAAATGTCGTGTAGGACATACCGTAACCGAAAGGATACTGAACGACCTTGTCATAATCTATGAAGCCTTCGGCTGCGGCTGTTTCGTAGAATCTGTAACCGACATAAATGCCTTCCACATAATTCACAAAGCCGGGAACCGACGTTGATTCAGTCCCTGTAAATCCGACTGAAGTGTACTCAAATTCCGTCATATTGGTGTAGTTAAAGTCGCCGAAATTGTTCCACCACGGTGTTGCCTTAAGATCGTATACATATGTATCGATCATTTTACCGGACGGATTCACTTCTCCGTTCACGATCTTGCCGAGAGCCTTCATACCGACATGGCCCTGTCCGGCTGACCAGAGAACAGATTTGATCTGCGGGTAATCTTCTACAAAACCGAGTTCAAATGCATTTGCGCCATTGTAAACAAGAATGACGTTATCAAAATTCTTGCATACGAGGTCGACCATCTCCTCTTCCCTATTTGAAAGCTGCAGATAGTGATCGCCTTTGTCCCAGTCATTTCCTTCATTGAGAGTGTCATCATAAGTACCTGCGGTGTAAGTAGTACCGTCCCGGTAAGATCCGTCGATAACAGCGTTCATATCAGCAGGAAGATCGGCACCTTCGCCGCCGGAACGGGAGATCACGATCATAGCCGTATCGGAAAATTCCTTAGCACTATTGATAAGATCATCGGAATATACCGAAACGTTCGGTTCCGGCAGCGTCCAGTCCTGTGCCCACATACCGACTACCGGACGGTCAGGCTTATAATCTTTGTAGAAAGAAGTCAGTTCCGTGTTGGTCTCAATGCCTGCATCCGCGAGGCTCGTGAGAATATCAGTTGTCGGATACGCATCATTCAGAGCACCCGAACCTGCACCGCCGAGAATAGGGCTCGTGGAAGCCCAGCCGAAGACATTCAGCTTTGCGCCGCCGTCAAGCGGAAGAAGCTTGTCATCATTATTCAGGAGAACGATACCTTCCTCACCGATCTGTACCGCAAGATCCTGTGCCTCTTCTGAAGTAGCATCGGTAATTGTTCCGGATCCGCTGATCAGGTCGAGCATCGTACTCATGGGGCCTGTGCAGATCATGTTTATGATTACGCAGAGACCGGCTAAAAGTGCAATGCCTGCCGCTCCTCTCACCTTGCCTCTGGTCGGCTTTGCGATCTTGCCTGCCAGAATCATAACTATGATGCAGGCCACAAGAAGTACCGCGGCTGCGATCAGATATGACTGAATCGAAGAGATGACGTTCATGACATCATCCATGTTAATAGCTAACATACATTTCCCTCCCTTTCGTACAGTTCTCGTCCTTAGTATCATTTGCACTCATCTCACGACTGAAATCACGAGAATTCACCGTCAGAGATCAGTATCCTTAAAGGATGTATTATCGGATACAATAAAGGTATCATATTCAAAAGCACCGTGCGCCTTTTATCACGAACCGTTCATTATTTGACATGAACTGTTCACCCCTGCATTTTCCGTCACTTCTTTTGCGGTTCTCCCTCCGGGAAGATGATCTTATTGACGATAAAGAACACGACCATGGAAACAGCGCCGTTCAGAAGTGTTGTACCGATATTATAAATAGCACTCGGGACGAACTTGCCTGCTACCGCTACCCAGATACAATTAATAGAATTCACAATGCAGGTTACTATACAGAACGCAATAACATACCACATGATCTGATAAAAAACATTTCCCTTGCTGCGGAAGACCACATTTCGCTGGAGCGGGAAGTTTATACACTCACCGATGACCATGGCGACCATATACGCACAGAAGTACGGCAGGCCTCCGTGAGCGGCGTCATATCCGATCACATTCCATTTAAATGTCTCGCCTAAGAGTGTAATATCTTTACCCGGAAAACCGAAATCAATGTTCGGCAGCGATGAAAACATCCCCGGCAGGAACTGAAGCATAAAGTACTTCAGGACAGTAATCAGATTACTGACAATGATAAATAACCCGCCTTCCCTTATCCACTTTGCCGCGCCGGGATGCTTCTCGGCAAAGCTGTTCCAAAATCCCATATAACACTTCCTCCTTACTGCTTCTTCAAACTCTTTTCATACGCTTTATTCAACCTGCGGTTGCGGAAAAATCCTCCGATCACAGTACCGATTCCGCCCCAGAAATGTCCGTTCACGACCTTCACCATCCCCTGAACCATTTCCCGGCTGACAGCTCCTCCGGCCATCTTACCTATCGCCCGGAACGGCATATTATAGATGAAAAGAACATTCAAATCGGGTTTTCCGGCAGCTTCCGCCTTCTTTCTCTTTCTTTCCAGAACGTCGTATGCTCTGCGGCAGATCCAGCTCTTAGAGTTCTTCAGTTGGCAAATCGCGTCATTTTCAGTCAGCTCATCCGTCCATGATCCGTCCGGAATCGCTCTTCCCAGAATCGTTTCGAACTGGCCGTCCGGCACTCTGGTAATGTCGCCGCTATAGTAAGCAGGGACTCTGGCCCTGTCATACGGATTTCCGGATCCGACAGCAGCAACGGGAAGATCTGCCGCAAGGCGAATATCCTCTAAGCTGCTCCCTATCAGAACCTTATAGTTACCGCCTTCGACCGCCCAGCCGTCATCCTCCACATTCCAGTAGCGGAACGTCATGTCATTAAACGCTATGTTGACCGTTTTCGTCTCTCCGGCTTTCAGGAATACTTTTGCAAAGCCTTTCAGCTCTTTCTCCGGCCGAAAGACCTCTGCATCCGGAAGAGAAATATACAGCTGCGCGACTTCTGCTCCGTCAGCTTTTCCTGAATTTGTGACCTTAAAACTTGCGCCTTCAGGT
>CAMYVI010000320.1 GCA_947302185.1 uncultured Lachnospiraceae bacterium | reverse complement strand
ATAATAATCCTCCAGATCCTCCCTCATCTGTACTCTCACCGCCTCAAAATCCTCCTCACTCAGCGCCCCAAACAGAGCATGATTCATCGAGATTGTACTCAGTTCTTTGGAATAGTACATAAACCGCTTTCGTTCGAACTTCTCAAAAGGATTCGTCAACATATTTCGCTTTATGAACTTGTCATCCTTGAGAGTCTCCTCGGTATACGGGCAAGTCTTCCTGTCGACCGGTAGCCCCTTCTCAACTCGATTCTGATAAAATGCAACATAGTCTTTAAGGACCATATCGATTGAGGCGTCACCGACAGAATTCAGATTTTTGATAAATGCCAGCAAGAACGGCATCTTATACGAAAGACTGTAGTCGCGCTCCGCTAAAAAATCGAAAAAATCCTTCCGAATCGTGTCATCATTATGATCCGGAATATGGTTTTCTACTTTCATCTCCGCAACATGCTCAGGACTGAACAGATATATTTTCTTACTTCCGAAATTAAGTGTCTGGTCTGGCTGAATCCTCCCTTTTTTTACCCAGCTTATAATGCTGCCGGTACTCATGAAGAATTCTCTTGCTACCTGTTCCTGATTCAGATAATTTCCATATTTTTCTTCGAATGTCTCCGTATCAACTGGTACAATCCGCTCGACTCGCTCTACAAGCCCATCTACCTCAATGATATCACCTATCTTATAGTCACGCTTCAAGATGCTGCCGAACGGAACATATGCATTGCATGAGAAAATTGAGTGCATGGAACATGGCTTCACTACCGCCCCATACTCGTCCACGACATCAACGACAAACATATGATCCTTTGATTCAGTCCTCCGAAGTCCTCTTCCGATCTGCTGCAGATAGAGTACTTTCGACATAGTTGGTCTTGCCATAACAAGGATTCCAAGCTCCGGATAGTCCCATCCTTCTGAAATCATGTTGCAGGCACAAAGGAAACGGATCTTCTTCTGTTTAAAATCGTCCATGATTCCGGTATTTGCCTGCTGACCTGTATATGCAGCCGCACTGATACCGGATCTTTTCAGAACCTTCTCCATCTCCTGACAATGCTTAACATTCACGCAGAAGACAATGCCCTGGAGATTTTCCATACCATTTGTACAAAAATATTCTTTAAGTACATCCGCTATCAATTCATTTCTTGAAGTTACGCGAATGCTCTTCTCAAGATCTGCATTCACATAGTCCTTGCCGTTAAAGCGCACTTTACTCAAATCAAGGTTTGTTTCAATTCTGAAGACATTTGCCTCAGCTACTATCTTCTTCTCCATCGCCTCCCTGAGCGTCAGCGTTGTTTTATATGAACCAAATACCGTCTCGAGGCGCTTTTTGTCCATCCGTTCATCAGTAGCTGTCAACCCGATGAGGAAGTCCGGTGTAAAGTGCTGTATAACACGCTTCGCGGTCGGCGCGACAGCATGATGAGCTTCGTCGATCACAACGTATGCGTAATAGTCCGGGCGAATGTTGTGATAATGAATTGCCATATAGGCATTCGTGTGCACATCGATACGATTTGTAAATTGGATGAGTGAAACGGCTATTCGTGCCTTCCAATCATTCACAATATTTGTGTTCGGTGCCATGATGAGTACACGCGCGTCGGGATTCACCACAAGATATTCCTGCAAATCCTCCTCTACAATTCTGGACTTTCCGCTCGCTGTCGGAAACACAGCAAGAAAAGTATGAATTCCCTGTCTTCTGCGCTCCTTTATTTCCTCGAGGGTCAGAATCTGATGGTCATAAAGCCGGACTTCCCGGTCAGCCATCATCCCATCTTCTATGAAAGCGTCCGCGTCATTTCCGAAAAATGAAATGATATCATCTCCCACACGCTCTTCGAATCGGCAGTCCTCCGTGGAGAATCGAAAGAGCCGTATACCCCATTTCGTGCAGGTATTCTGCTTCTCGAGCTGACGGCGATATTTCTCCATACCTATAATCTGCGGATGATGAAATGTAACACCGTTCTCCTCAACCGCTATATCTCCATAGGTTGTTCTCACTAAATAATCGAGAAAATAGTTGCGACCATGCCTTCCTGTTATGCTGTATTCCTTGCGGAGATACTTCAGAGCATTTATTCCATAAACACTTGAAAATATCCTCTCAAAATAGAATTCGAGCGGGGATGAATCCGTGCCATCCTCCCTGTTCGCGACTATCGTATAGTCGGAAGCACAGGAGTCAATCGGATTCGACAGAAAATCACTGATTGTATCCTTATCTTCAATCAGGAATCTGTATACCCGCTCGTAATTCTTCATATAATAGTTTTGCTTGTCTGTGATGAGGACATATGGAAATGCAATGTTGGAGGAATCTCGGTTGCAGATGCCATCATCGAGTATAATAACATCATGATCATGAACATAAAAACCGCTCTGTCCGCCGTTCGGATAAGTTATGGAATCTATCAAAGTGTAGTTCTGCTCAGCAATGTTTATAATACGATCCATTCTCTTCTCCTGCTACTCTTTTAACGCTTCCTTAAAAATGTTGCGGTTTCTGCTTTTCTTCTATTATTGTCTATAACCCTTTTCGAAGCATCTTTCGATATTTCTTCACTACTGTTACTGGCTCCACAATCCTAATATCCCCAACAAACCCAAACATCCAGCTATAAAATGTCGGGCTGTCCGCCACCTTTGCCCTCACGCAGAAATGATTTTCATCTGCAATCCAAGTCTCTACTTCTTCTCCAAAATGATCAATAACATCTCGCATCCGCTCGTTTTTGCATTCCAGAACCACTTCTACTGTCTCACCAACATTCATCCGGAACTGACGGTTCACATACTCTTCCACGTCAAACCCTTCTTCCGGAAGGATTGATGGCACATCCGTAATCTCCGCATGACAGATTCGGTCAATCCTGAAATTTATAATGAATGGCTCCGGATGTTTCTCTGAATGCCCTATCACATAGTAATGATTGTCATCCCATATCATGGCAATCGGGCTCAGATAATAATGTTCTCCGTCATTTTTAAGAATTTTTTCTTTCGTTGGCAGGTAGTCATAATACTGAAACCGAATTTGTAAGCCTGCATTTATCGCATCTGTTATT
>CAMYVI010000319.1 GCA_947302185.1 uncultured Lachnospiraceae bacterium | reverse complement strand
TCACAGATCTCTTTCATATGGAAACCGCCTGTCTTGAAATCCAGTTTTCCGTGGATATAAATATTGGAATGAACATTCTCATACTTATTTCCGTCCTGCGGTAGATTCTGCGGACTTGCGAGGACGATATCCTCTCCGTTCGACTGGAAGAAGTCCGGACACTCATATACACCGTCAAGCTTAAAGTATGCCTTTTTAAAGCCTTTCTGAGGATGGATCAGCTTGCCGCAGTATTGCCAGTGAATCAGATCTTTAGACTTGAACAGAATGATGTTTCCGTCGCCCAGAACGACCTGCGGCTGTCCTCCGAGTACCTCTGCTGACGGAGCCTTGACCACATGATGTACAGAATCACTGCTGATCGTCTTGATTTCTGTCGGTGCATTTACCGGAGGTTCGTCTTCCTCCTGATTCTCAATATGGAAGACCAGATTCTCATTGAAAGGAACGGGTGCCTGATTTGCGTCTTCATTTTCAGAGTCTGTGTTGGCGACCTGAGCGGAAGGACTACCCGAAACAACCGGATCATCTCCGTACTTAGCCCAGTATGCTTCCGGGTTCTTAATGAAATCTTCCTGATCCATGGCATCCGGATCGAACTCGAACGCGTTGGATTCCATGTATTCTTCAAATGCTTCTCGATGCTTTTCCGGAATGATCCTTGTGCCGGCAAAGCAATAGTACCATCCGTCCTTCACGATAATCTTAGGATCACGGAAGTCACGGGTCGATACTTCTTCATCGAGCATCTCCGCCGTCAGGACAGGATTGCCGGCGTATTTTTTGAATGTTATGCCGCCGTCATCCGAAACCGCGAGACACTGTCTCTGTCTGTCAGGCTGCGCCGCCGTGTACATGAGAACAAGTTTGCCATCTTTCTCGATCGCGTTGCCGGAACAGCATCCGCAGATAGCTTCGTACTCTTCATCCGGTACAAGGGCGATAGGAAGAGCCTCCCATGTCACAAGGTCAGTGGAAGTCATATGCAGCCAGTGCATCGGACCCCACTTTGAATCATGAGGATAATGCTGATAAAAAAGATGAACCTTACCATTGTAATAGATCATCCCGTTCGGGTCATTTGACCATCCCGATGGGACATTTGCATGATACTTTTGTTTGTATCTGTTATTGACCTTCATTTCTCCTCCATAATATTTATTCTTCATCGCGCAATACTCGTGACGCAGGTCTAAATACGCACGCAAAGTGACATTCGCCTTCATCGCGAGTACAATCTCGCGATGAAGAATAAACGCCTCCGGCAAATCGCAGAAGTGCGCAGTGGAAAGCGCTCTCGCGCCGCGCACGTCGCGGCAAGTACGCCAAGGCGTTCTTGAATAGCGGTACTGCCGCATGAAGTTCTTGCACTATCAGTTTAATATATCCGCTAACAATAAACAAGTCATTTCAGCCCAAGTATCCGGAAGTTCGCATATATTCTGTGTTTATACGCCTTGCACGGTTTATTCCTCGTAAGAGACATCCGCAATGTGACGACTTATGCTTTTATTCCTCAAAAGGACGTACGCGCAGCGTGACTCCCAGAGATTCACATATAGCCCGGGCTGTCTCCTGCTCCTCCTTCGTTGTCACCTTGTCAACCACAGTCATGACAACACTGGGTACATAGGATTTACAATTCCGGGCATAGTCAAGCATAGCCTGATAGGATCCGATCCCGAACTTTGACCGAGTGAGTTTCAGATACGTCTCAGCGTCATTTGCATTCAAACTGATTGATACTGTGTCGATAAGACCTTCAAGATCAGGTGCCGTATTGCGTCCCCAGATGAGGTCTGCAAGACCGTTAGTGTTGATCCTGATTTTTATATCGGACTTTGAACGGATGTAAGCTGCGACATCCAAAAGCTCCGGGAGCCGTTCCGTCGGCTCTCCGTATCCGCAGAATACAACTTCATCATATTCAGACAAATCCCATGTATCCATACTATCCTTGACTTCCTGAACTGTAGGTTCATGTTCAAGCCACAGAGAGTCTGACCCAAAGACACCGGGCCCGTTCTGGCGCAGGCAGAAGGTACATGCGCACGGGCAGCGGTTGGTCATATTAACATAAATTCCGTTTTTTACTTTATATGTAATCGTCATACGAATATTCTCCTGAGTTCAAATAAATGCTCTTCAAATGCAATTCCGTCCGTCTTCGGCAGTCCCATCTCCATCGTCGTTTTAAGGCATCTGCCTATAAATTCGGATGCCATCCAGACAGACTCCACAAAATCAATTCCGCGGACCGCACATCCCGCAATGATCGACGAGAAGACATCGCCTGTACCGGACCTGTTTTCTCCGATTTTCGGCGTCATGACAAGCTGGGGCTCGATATCTCGTGAGTAAACATAGTTTTCAAGATACCCCTCTTTTCTGTTGAGCCCCGAGATGACGATCCTTACTGCGTTGTCACTGTCGCACAGCTCTTCAAGCTTTTGGCAGAGATGCCTCAGCTCTCTCGTAGTCATATCCTCATGATACTCAGTCTTAGTCAGAATACAGGCCTCTGTCAGGTTGGGCGTCAATATGTTCGCGTAGGGAAGCAGGCGATGCATCTTCTTTGCCAGTTTCTCACTGTAGCCATGATACAACTTTCCGTAATCGCCCATGACCGGATCGATCAGGACTGTCGTAGACTCATCCGCGAAATCCTGAAGGAAATCGCCTACGATCTCGATCTGTTCCTCCGATCCCAGAAATCCTGTCACTACACCCGAAAATCTGAGATCAAGCTTTGCCCACTCTCCGATGTAGCGTCGCATATGGTCAGTAAAATCCACCTTATAATAGCTGTCAAAACCGGTATGATCAGAGAACACTGCTGTCGGGACCGGGCAGCACTGAATACCCATAGCAGAGATGATAGGAAGCGAGACCGCAATTGAGCATCGGCCAAACCCCGAAAAATCGTTTATGACCGCAATTTTCTTCTGCCTGTTGTGATTCGGAACACTCATATACTTATATCCTCCACACTTTAACGCCTATCATACTTCATTTTCTCATTCATTGATAGTCTGAATTTTAATCTCTGACGCAGAATTCTCGTGACTTTAGTCGTGAGATGAATGCGCAAA
>CAMYVI010000318.1 GCA_947302185.1 uncultured Lachnospiraceae bacterium | reverse complement strand
GCAACAGCAGCGTGATCAATTTTCTCATATGCTGCCCCTCCTTTGTATAAAAATATATAGTTTTCCATAAAATGATTAAGACGCCAAAAGTCGATTACGGATTGTTCCGTGCTTACGCACTCCCACAATCCTGTAATCATAAAAATTATACAATAATTCATACAGTTCACACAACAAAAACATATTCCTTGAGGCGATTCATAGCTTCAGTTACGAGGCTGTGCGGAAGTGCAAAGTTCATTCGGATTCCCCAGGGATCGTGGAAAGGCGCGCCCTCCTGCCAGGCAACGCCGACATCCCATCCTCTTTTAATCAGCTCGTCAATTGTTATGCCTGCATTCTTACAGTATTCTTCGCAGTGGAGAAACATCATATAAGTCCCCTGAGGTTTCGCCGCAGATATCCCCGGAAAGTTCGTAGTTATGAACTCATGAGCGTAATTGATATTTGAAGACAGAACACTGCAGAGCTCATTCACCCATTCATGTCCTTCATCCTTATATGCTCCTATCAGGGCGTGCATAGAGAGAACATTCATACTGTTGTAATGGCTCACTTCAGAAGTTCTCCTTACGCGGTCCCGCAGATAGTCATTGTAAATGATGTGATAACTTCCGATCAGGCCGGCCAGATTGAACGTCTTGCTCGGCGCATAGACGGCTATCGTTCTCTGTCTTGCATCTTCACTGACGCTCTGCGTCGGAGTGTGGACATTTCCGTTCAGCAGAATATCTGACCAGATCTCATCCGAGACGACTATGCAATCATTTCTCCGAAAAATTTCCATGGCCTTCTCTATCTCCCACGGTTCCCAGACTCTTCCGCAGGGATTGTGAGGACTGCAGAATATTGCAAGATGTATATGATTCTTTTTAAGTCTGACTTCCATATCCTCATAATCCATGCGCCATACGCCTTTTTCATCCCTGTAAAGCGGACTTAACTCAGCGACTCGCCCGGTATCTTCCAATGAATGGCTGAAACCGATATAAGTCGGGCTGTGAAGAAGAATTTTTTCTCCCGGTGCAGTAAACGCAAGAATCGCCGAACATACACAACCGAGTACGCCGTTTTCATAGCCTATGTGCCTGCGCAAGAGACCGCTCACGCGGTTGCGTTTCGTATGCCAGCTGATGATTGAATCATAATACTCATCGGTCGGCATAAAATATCCGTATGCCGGATGCTGTGCCCTTTCGATCACGGCTTCCCGAACCGTGGGCACCGTGGCAAAATTCATGTCTGCGACCCACATGGGAATTGCGCTGAAGCCTTCTTTCGGCGCTCCCGGCGAGGACCAGGATATCTCAGCACCGATGGCGTCGACAGCCACAGCGTCATGTCCCCGCCGTTCCATAATGGTAGTAAAATCGTATTTCATGTACATCTCCTTTCACTCTCCCTGATCGGAATGATTGCGATATGCCGGTTCCACTGTATAAGCCGCCTCTCCTGTCAGCACATTTCTGTGATCATAATCTACCGTGACCGTAACCCTCCCCGCGCCGAAATCATATTCATCATACACTTTCCGACGCCGGCTTTTATGAATGTGAAGGGCTTTATCAAGACGAAGATATTCCCTGAAAATTGCTGAGTTAAAATACTGTAGTCTCTCAGGATCCGATTCGAAGGCAAAATCATGCTTTGAATTTATCCCGCTGCCGGTGACAAACTCTTCGAGGACCTCATATCTTCTCGCCGCGGCAGGTTTTTCCTTATCGTAGCCGTTTGTGCGAAAGAATACAGCCAACGACCTGAAAAATCCGAATGCACTAGACCAGAACTCTTCCAGATAACTCAGCGTATGGATGAACTGACGTGAATTGTAATAGTATTCAAGAACGTCGCAAATTCTCCTGAGCATATCAAGCTCTGCATAAGTGATCCATCGGGTCGAAAGTACTTCATAAGGCTGCCGCTGCGAATAACGCAGATCATACTCCTCAGCCATCATGTGCATAACTGTACCGCTGAGAACTTTCAGGAAACCCAGCTGCAGCTGATCTGCATGCAGTGCATAAACGTCATCGAAGGACACAGCGAATCGTTCAATTCCCTCATAAGGCAGACCTGCAATCAAATCCACATGCAGATTGATATTTCCCGCTCTCCTGAGTCTTTTTACATTGTAATACAGCTTCGGAAGATCCATCGTCCGCTGAATCGCCCTGAGAGTTTCGGGATTTGTCGACTGAATTCCGATTTCGAGCTGCACAAGGCCGGGACGCAGCTTCTCAAGCAGCGACAATTCGTCTTCATTCAGAAGATCTGCCCCGATCTCGAAATGAAAATTAGTCTTCCCGTTATCATGGTCACGCAGATAACTCCAGATTGTGATCGTCCGTTCATGATTGCAGTTAAACGTTCTGTCTATGAACTTTACCTGAGGTACGCCTCTGTCTATAAAATACTGCAGTTCCCTGAGAACCGTGCCGATATTCCGGAAGCGTACCTTCCTTTCAATCGAACTCAGGCAATAAGTACAATTGAACGGACATCCCCGGCTCGATTCATAGTAAATGATACGATTATCGAACAGCTCAAGATCATCGTACAGGAAAGGAATCGTATTGACGTCTTCATTTGTCTCAGGTTCGGCAGGATTGACGATAAGGCGTCCGCTGTCATAATAGGCTGCACCGGGAACATTTGCTGTTATTTTTCCGATGATATCTTTAAGCCGGTCCTTCAGATCGGAAATCCGCCCCGGGTCAGTCTTCCGATTCCTGTCGTCGACATATTTGACAATTTGAGAAAATGGCTTTTCACCCTCCCCGCAGATCACAAAGTCACAGTTTCCGAGAAATTTTTCCGGTGCATAAGAAGCCTCCGGACCGCCTGCAAACAGGATGACCCGGTCCTTTCTCACTTTTCTGATGTCTGCGGTCAGATCCTGTATAATATCCGTGTTCCAGATATAAGTCGAAAAGCCGATCAGATCCGCTTCAGGCTCGAGTGTCCCCGCAAGGATATCCTGATACCGGTCATTAATCGTGAACTCGGCTATATCGACTATTTCAGGGGACATACAACATGCCCGCAGTGAGTACACTGCGGGACATGAATGAATATATTTTGCATTTACAGCTACAAGCAG
>CAMYVI010000317.1 GCA_947302185.1 uncultured Lachnospiraceae bacterium | reverse complement strand
TCCTCCCTTTCTTTATTAATAGTTTCTGAAAATTGGTGCATGTGCACAAAAAACCTGTCGAAATATTACATATCGACGGGAATTCTTATAAAGCATTATAGCCGAGATAGGTCTTTTATTCAACAGATTTACGTATGAAAAAGTTTAGAAAGTTAATAGTTTTTTAACTTTAGCGCATAAGTGTCAAAAATATGCACTCTTTTTTTAGTATATAATTTTTTGAAAAATGGAGCGTTTTTGTACGGAACCTGAAGTTTGCCACAAAAAACTTGCTATGTATTTTTTCAGGTGATATTATGTCTTCGGTGATATACAAACCGAAAAGCAGGTCTCATATATGTTTGGAGCATATACTAATGGAAGGAAGAAATGCTGTTGAGGTAAAACTTGCGGCCAGTCTGAAAAGACTTGCGGTGAGAACTCCTTTTGAGAAAATTACAATAAAGCAGATCACTGATGGGGCGGGTGTCATCCGTGTCACGTTTTATAACCACTTTCAGGACAAGTATGATCTTCTGGAATGGATAGTAACGACAGAGATCCTTGATCCTGTCCGTATTCTGATTGCCAATAAAATGTTCAGAGAAGCGATAGTGCTCATATTCAGCAACATGCGAAAAGACAGAGAATTTTACATGCATGTAGTGAGCATGCATGGGCAGAATTCTTTTGAGGAGATAATCGAGTCTGCCATAAGAGATCTTCTTCTGTCGCTTTTGGAAGAACGCAGGACCAGGAAAAGTTTTGCGCATAAATGGATGGAGCCCGAGTACCTTGCGAGATATTATGCACAGGCGATGACTTATGTCGTCGTGAACTGGATAGGGAGCGGTATGACGGTAGAGCCTGAGGAGATGGCAGCGGTTTACGAATATATAGCGTCAAGATCTCTCTGGGACATTATTGAAGATATGCAGGAATAAAAGACAGTAAACAATTATTCGGGACAGTTTATCGACATATACATTTTCATGGAAATGTCAAAATCGCTTTTACACGGATTCGGGGTTGAATATTCAGGTATTCAGCCCTTTTTTTTATGATGAATCAGGAAACCGAATATCGGCCGTCACATTTCGTCAGCGGATTGGCGGCGGCTTGTATCGGGTCAATAAGATATTGACCGCTCATATACGGGGCGGAAAACTGAAAGCCGGAAAGACAATATCCCGGAACACGAGTTTCAAAGAGGAGGAGATTAAATGATTAATTTCGGAAAAGCGGTAGTTAAGATGCGATTCATCATAATCGCCGTCGCCATCGCACTGCTTGTCCCGTCAGGAATCGCGTACCTTAACACCCGCATAAACTACGATGTGCTTACTTATCTGCCGAAAGAAATCGAGACTATGAGAGGACAGGATATCCTGCTCGATGAGTTCGGAACGGGAGCCATATCCATGGTCGTCGTCGATGGCATGGAGTGGAAGGATGTATCGAAGCTCCGTCAGGAAATCGAGGAGGTTCCGCATGTGAAAGATGTCATCTGGTACGACAGTTTTGCATCTTTGAGCACGCCGGTGGAACTGCTGCCGAAGGATGTGCGCGACGCTTTCATCAACGGTGACGCAACACTCATGGCGGTTACCTATGACACCGGAACATCAGACGATGACACGATGGAAGCAATCCTTCAGATCAGAAAGATTGCACAGAAGAATGTTTATCTGGCAGGGATATCCGGTATCGTTACCGATACAAGAGATCTTGCAAATGCCGAAGAGCCCATCTATGTACTGATAGCAGTAGCCCTGGCAGTCGTAGTTCTTTCTATAGCAATGGATACATTCCTGGCTCCGGTGTTCTTTCTGCTCTCAATCGGAATGTGTATTATTTACAACCTCGGAACCAATATTTTCTTCGGAGAGATTTCCTATATTACAAAAGCTCTTGCGGCGGTTCTTCAGCTCGGTGTTACGATGGATTATTCTATTTTTCTGTGGCACAGCTACAAAGAAAATGAAGCCGGATCCGAGGACAACAAGCTTGCAATGGCCCGGGCCATTGCTCAGACGCTCCAGTCTGTGGTGGGCTCATCTATAACCACCATAGCCGGTTTCATAGCCCTGTGCTTTATGAGTTTTACCCTTGGCATGGATATCGGTATCGTTATGGCTAAGGGCGTCCTGTTCGGAGTAATCGGATGTGTAACGATTCTGCCGTCCCTTATCCTTATATTTGACAAGGCAATCGACAAGACGAAACACAGACAGATCCTGCCGAAGTTCGAGAGGATTCCGGCATTTGTCTCAAAACACTATAAACTGATTCTGATCGTCTATCTGATTATATGGATTCCGGCGGCATGGGGCTATATGCACACTTCGGTCTACTACCAGCTTGACAAGACGCTTCCGGATTATCTGCCTTCTGTAACGGCTAACGCCAAATTGGATGAAAAATTCCATATGGGCGCGACTCACATGGTACTGGTCGATTCTTCTCTCGAAAGTACACAGGTTGAGAAAATGTGCGACGAGATGAAGAAAGTGGATGGCGTTAAAAGTGTTCTGGGACTCGATTCATTCCTCGGATCCGGTATCCCGAGAGAATTCCTTCCGTCAAAAATCACGGATGCTCTTTTGTCGGAAGACTGGCAGCTGATGCTCATAAACAGTGAATATGCCACAGCGTCCGACGAAGTTAATAATCAGGTGACTGCACTGAACGAGATAATCGACAGGTATGATCCGAAGGCCATGTTGATAGGAGAAGCGCCCTGCACGAAAGATCTGATCACGATTACCAATCACGATTTCAATGTGGTCAACTGGGTATCGATCGGATTTATATTTGCCATCATTTTCTTTGTTTTCGGCTCGGTCAGCCTGCCGTTCCTACTGGTTCTGGTGATAGAATTCGCAATATTCATAAATCTCGGAATTCCCGGATTTACCGGAACAAAGCTTCCGTTCGTAGCGTCGATTGTCATCGGTACGATTCAGCTCGGCTCCACGGTCGACTATGCCATTCTTATGACGAGCAGATATCAGACGGAGCGGGCTCTGGGAAAAGGACGGGATGAGTCGGTGAGAATAGCGCATCAGACATCAATTCAGAGCATCATTGTTTCCGCATTTTCATTTACGAGCGGTAAGTTATTCCATTCATAAGACCAG
>CAMYVI010000316.1 GCA_947302185.1 uncultured Lachnospiraceae bacterium | reverse complement strand
TCTGCCCCTTCAGAGTGGAAATAAACTTTTCACTTCAGCATCCTGATTTTTATAGGAAGAATTTTTGTTTTCTTTGACATTTGACCCGTAACGATATAGAATTCTATGGTATGTGTAAGATTGCGAAAGTAATCCTGTACGCTTTAAACATAACGTATGGAGGCATTTATGAGTGATATTGAACAGAAAGTAAAAGAAATCGAAGAAAACGCGCTCGAAGAGATCATATCGGCAGACAATCTCGAGAATCTCAATGATGTCCGCGTTTCTTATCTGGGCAAAAAGGGCAGGCTGACATCTGTCCTGAAATCCATGAAGTCAGTATCTTCCGAAGATCGTCCGAAGGTCGGCAAATGGGTTAACAGCGCCCGTGCCGTCATCGAAGAGAAAATGGAAGCAAAGAAGAGAAAACTTGACGCTGAACGCATGGAGAAGCAGCTGGCAGCTGAAGAAATCGACGTAACGCTTCCTGCCAAAATGAAGTTCATAGGACATCGTCACCCCAATACGATCGCACTCGATGAAGTAGAGCGGATTTTCATCGGAATGGGCTATGAGGTCATAGAAGGACCGGAAATCGAGTATGATGACTATAACTTCACAAAACTGAACATTCCGGCCAACCATCCGGCCAAGGACGAGCAGGATACCTTCTATATAAATAAGGAAATCCTTCTTCGTACACAGACATCTCCGGTGCAGGCCCGTGTCATGGAAAAGGGAAAACTGCCAATCCGTATGATTTCCCCGGGCCGCGTCTTCCGCTCTGATGAAGTGGACGCTACTCATTCTCCGTCATTCCATCAGATAGAAGGTCTTGTAATTGACAAAAATATTACTTTCTCTGATTTAAAAGGCACTCTGGATGTATTTGCCAAAGAGCTGTTCGGACCGGAAACAAAGACGAAATTCCGTCCGCATCATTTTCCGTTCACAGAGCCGTCAGCAGAAGTTGACGTCTCCTGTTTCAAGTGCGGAGGAAAAGGCTGTCGTTTCTGCAAAGGTTCAGGTTGGATCGAGATACTCGGATGCGGCATGGTCCATCCGCATGTTCTCGAAATGTGCGGTATAGATCCGGAAGTATATACAGGTTTTGCATTCGGCGTCGGCCTTGAGAGAATTGCTCTCCTTAAATATGAGATCGATGATATGCGTCTTCTCTATGAAAATGATGTGCGTTTTCTCAGCCAGTTCAGCTGATCAACGCGAATTCCCGCTTTTTCATCAGGAATTGTGTGACACTGTACATAAGAATATTTCGTAATGGACAAGGCTGCACAGTTACCGTTACTTTTGAATTACCTAAACATCCGACACGAAATACTGCTAAATCTCATAACGGAAGTTTAAGTACATTATTATAAGGAGTACCTATGAACACCTCACTTTCATGGATAAAAAGATATGTTCCGGATCTTGATGTCACCGCTAAGGAATATGCAGATGCTATGACTCTCTCCGGAACTAAGGTAGAAAATTACGAAGAACTTGACAAAAATCTGGACAAAATCGTTGTCGGGGAAATACTCAGCTGCGAGGATCATCCGAATTCGGATCATCTCCATGTCTGCATGGTCAATGTCGGTGAAGGGGAGCCTCTTCAAATCGTATGCGGCGCTCCGAATGTCGCTGCAGGACAGAAAGTCCCTGTCGTTCTTGAAGGCGGCAGCGTAGCCGGAAGCCGCGACGGAGACAAGAACCCTGAAGGTATAAAAATTAAAGCAGGAAAGCTCCGCGGCGTGGAATCCCACGGTATGATATGCTCGATTGAAGAACTCGGCAGTACACACGAGATGTATCCGGAAGCGCCGGAATACGGTATATATGTTTTCCCGGAAGATACTGAAGTCGGCTCTGACGCTATTGAGCTCTTAGGACTTCATGACGCAATTATCGAATATGAAATCACTTCAAACCGTGTAGACTGCTACAGTGTGATCGGTATCGCGAGAGAAGCGGCAGCGACATTCGGAAAGAAATTCCATAATCCCGAAATCAAAGTCACCGGAAACGATGAGAAAGCTTCAGATTACATAGACGTCGAAGTAATCGATAAGGACCTGTGTCCGCGGTTTACGGCGAGAGTCGTAAAGAATGTAAAAATCGGTCCGTCACCGAAGTGGATGCAAAGGTGTCTCGCATCAAACGGCATTCGTCCGATCAACAATGTCGTCGACATCACGAACTACGTCATGGAAGAGTACGGCCAGCCGATGCATTCCTATGACTATGATATGATAGCCGGTCATAAGATTATTGTTAAACGTGCCAAGGACGGAGATGTTTTCACGACGCTTGACGGTCAGGAAAGACATCTCGATCATGATGTCATCATGATCTGTGATGCGGAAAAAGAAGTCGGCATCGGCGGAATCATGGGCGGTGAGAACTCTATGATTACAGATGATGTCAAAACAGTACTCTTTGAGGCGGCCAATTTCAACGGGACAAATATCCGGCTCTCATCCAAGCGGATCGGTCTGCAGACTGATGCTTCCCAGAAGTTCGACAAAGGTCTTGATCCCAATACGGCTGAGCTTGCTGTCAACAGAGCCTGCGAGCTCATGGAAGAGTTCGGTGCCGGTGAGGTAGTCGGAGGTATCGTTGACGTTTACGACGAGGTACATCTGCCGCGAGAAGTTGCTTTCGAACCGGAAAAGATCAACGCTCTTCTCGGAACATCCTTCACAGAAGAAGAAATGATTTCTTATTTCGAGGCAGTTGATCTGAAATATGATGCGGAAAAACGCGCTGTAATCGTACCGACATGGAGGCAGGATGTCCTTCGCACATGCGACCTTGCCGAGGAAGTCGCCCGCTTCTACGGGTATGATAAGATTCCGACGACGCTGCCGAAAGGCGCCGCAACAGCCGGCAAGCTTCAGTTCGATATGAGGATTCTTACAATTGCGCGAGATATAGCGGAATTCTGCGGATTTTCACAGGGATATTGCTACTCATTCGAATCAAGAAAGGTTTTTGATAAGCTCAGACTGGATGCGGACGATTCCCTGAGAAACGCCATCGAAATCATAAATCCGCTCGGAGAGGACTTCTCTATCATGAGAACGACATCCCTGAACGGTATTCTGACCTCCCTTGCGACCAATTACAACAGACGTAACAAGGATGTCCG
>CAMYVI010000315.1 GCA_947302185.1 uncultured Lachnospiraceae bacterium | reverse complement strand
TCATGCCCTGCATTTGCTGCAGTCAGTTTTCCCGTCGAAAGCTCCAGAATTCCCAGCCACACCGTGATGAACATGCCTGCCGGGTTTCGCAGACAGATCTCATTGTTGACCCTTTGTAAAATTAAGGCCGGATTGATTTCCGACGTAGATAAGGCCACATGGTGGATCAGGGCGGAGGTTACCATCATGAATAGCGCTCCCGGTACGCCTTTTCCTGACACATCTGCAATAACGAACAGCCAATGATCATCATCTATCGGGTAATAATCATAGAAATCTCCGCCTACTTCTTTTGCCGGAATCATGGATGCATAAAGAATGAATTCTTTTTCATTGGGTATTTCCTTTGGAAGCGCACTTACCTGAATGAACGTGGCCAGTTCCAGCTCTGCCGTGATCCGCTCTTTCTCCAGCGCAAGCTTCTGTCGTTCCTTTGCCGCCCGGATATAGTGGATGGCAAGAGAAATGATGAAGCATGCAAATACTCCCACCGGCAGCCATAGCGGATGCGTTATCTGACCTGCCGTATACAGTAACATGGTCCCTATCGCCCCAAAGATGACCACCCCTGCAAAAACAGCACCGCCTAAGCGAACACTTTTATTCAGAAAGAACACCATAGCGGCCATGCACAGGATAAATAAAATAATCGCCTGAAGAATCTCCGGCACTTCCGTCTTATATCTGCCTTCCAGTATACACTGAATCAGATTTGCATGTATTTCTACGCCGTACATTTGCACGCCCTTGTCAATCGGCGTGAAATACTGGTCCTGAAATGCAGGCGCATAAGGACCGATCAGAACAATTTTTCCCGCCCAGAAATCAGACGGAATTTCATTATTGATAAGATTCGCGATTGATATTCCGTCATAATAACCACCTTGTCCGGCAGTAAAGGGAATATAGAAATATCCGCTTTTATTGACCGGTGGCAGCCGCAGTTCTTCTCCTCTTGATTCGAGATATAAGCGGGCTGTTTCAAAGCTGAGAGAATACACTCGGTCCTGATCTTCAGGAGAAATATAAAGCAGGGCATGGCGCATGACACTGTCTACATCGGATAATGCATTAATATGACCGGTCGTTGCAGCCTCGGATAGTTCATCATACGGTGGTTCGTAGTTCACGACAGCCGATGTATCAACTGATACCGCATGTCCGTCTTTCCATTGTATTTTCTGACCGAATTCCGCAATCGAAGCTACGACAACATTGCCGAGTTTCCCGGCTGCATCGGCAAGGTGCCTGTCTGCCTGCTCCGAAGTGTGTCCGGTATAAAGAACATCGACGGCAGTGACAGCGGGCTTATTATCCGGGTCTGCGGCCAGCACATCTAAAGCGGCAGCAATGACATTTCTGTCCCAGGTATTATAAGGACCGAGCTCTTCAAATGCAGTCTCATCAATACCGACGATAACAATATCAGGAGACGGCATCCTCGGATTCTGGAACAGCCAGTCCTGGGTCCATCTGTCTGCGCGCTGTAGAAAACCTGCGCTGATTATGATTGTAATCAGCGCAGATGCAGCAAGCGAATATAATAAGTTTTTACTGCTAATTTTCATAAATATAATCCTCAGTTGTCATGGGGGCTGTCGCATTAGACGATGCAGCCACAATATATGGCGATGTTTGCAAATCATATCTGCCATATATTGCGGTGGCGCGCCTTAACGCGACAGCCCCTTTTAAATTCGTAGCCATTTACCCCGGCTCTCAATGTACTTTTGTATAGTGGCAGATGACACTTACGTAAGACAGCTTCCAATCTGCATTATTCAGGTCAGGAATCCGATGAAGAGCCGCTCAAAATGTCAAAGTCAGCCACTTCTTCCGGGATCATGGCGATTTCCTCCGGTACATTATCCGATTCGGGAGGAGAAGTATCATTTTCATCTGTCATACCGACGAATGATTCAAGATAGTCCTGTTCGAATAACAACTGGTCATCATCTTCCTGCATACCGACAAGGGGTTCATATTCTTCCAACGGATCGGCGGGATAGACAGACAGAGTGCCAATGTCATCTGACACAAAGTAGTTGTCCGGGTTTACCGAACCCCAGTCTATCGTATAGAAGTTGGGCACGTCTCCCGGGTCTGTTATAGTACCTGTCGTCGTTATCGTAATGCTGCCGAGTTCAATGTCTATCGGGTCCTCATCATGTCCGGGGCGAATAGCTCCATATAAATCCTGAATTCTCACATCGGGACATGTCAAAGGCTCCCCATCATATACCTTTTCATCGGAACCGGTTACCACTGTAAAACTAAACGGATAGATGGTCATTTCATTGAATTCATAGGTTATGTCATAGTTCTCGGCTTTTCCTTTGCTGAAGATAGCTTCAGGTACGATTGTATAGGTGCCCACATCTGTATAACCATCTGCATACAGGCTGATAGACGCGCCGCCTCTGAGTATGAACCCACCAAAAATAGCCATCGCTCTATCGTTGCTGTCATAAATATAATCGATTGTCCCTTCCCCAACATCAGTTCCATCCTTATAATAGCCTTCAATCCACTCAGGGATATACCTGAAACCCTGGTATTCCACTGCCTCAGGACAACACAGATTAAAAGTCACCTGCAACGGATTCACAGTCAGGGTGCCGAGTTCCTCCGTAATTTCATAATTGTCCGCTTTTGCGCTGCCCCACTCAATTTCGTAAGTATTATCAACAGAGTCTGCGTCCGTTATGGTGCCCGTGGCTGTCACAGTTGCTGTCTCGCCTGATACAAGACCGGTGATTGTGGCTGTTGCGTCAGTCAGAGCCGTGCCGTCGTAGTCCTTCTCGGATGAGCCTGTCTCTACCTTCGCAACTGCTTTCGATACTGTAAGTTTTCCGAGTTCCTCCGTGATTTCATAATTGTCCGCTTTTGCGGTGCCCCACTCAATTTCGTAGGCGTTATCAACATAGCCTGCATCCGTTATGGAGCCTGTAGCTGTCACAGTTGCCGTTTCACCGGAAACAAGGCCGGTGATTGTGGCTGTTGCGTCAGTCAGAGCCGTGCCGTCGTAGTCCTTCTCGGATGAGCCTGTCTCTACCTTCGCAACTGCTTTCGATACTGTAAGTTTTCCGAGTTCCTCCGTGATTTCATAATTGTCCGCTTTTGCGCTGCCCCACTCAATTTCGTAGGCGTTATCAACATAGCCTGCATCC
>CAMYVI010000314.1 GCA_947302185.1 uncultured Lachnospiraceae bacterium | reverse complement strand
GATGTCACTGCAAATGCCCTTATAAAATTCCCCGCTGCCGATGCGCGGACCATATAATCCTTCATCTCATACTCCTCTCTAAATCAGCCGTAACTTCCCACACGCAGATAAATATCAGTCTCAGCGTAAAATCAGACCAGTCCCGTCAAAATCCGGAATAAAACTCTCCGCCGCGGTCGGACCTTCCTGAATGAACACATTCTCCATGCCGAGTTCAATGGCATAATCAACAACGCGCCCGTACTCCCGCTTTGTGACACGGCGCGCAAGCTCCGGGAACTCGTCACCGATCCCCGGCATCGGCGTGTACTGATTCATGATGCTGACGTAAATCTTCTCGCCGTAGGTCTCGTGCAAGTAGCTTATGATCCGCTTCGAGTCCTTCGTGTGACCCGGCAGGACCATGTGCCTCACGATCACTCCCCTCATCATCATGCCTCGTTCATCAAATGCCGGCGGACCCGCTATTTCCACCATCCCGCGAATCGCCTTCTCTGCCACCTCAAAGTAATCCGGTGCCTTCGCGTAACGATCCGATATCTCCGGATCCATGAATTTCAGATCGGGAAGAAAAACATCTACTGTGCCCTTAAGTCTCCTCACGGTCTCTTCAGTCTCGTAAGAACCCGTATTATACACAATCGGGACAGTGAGGCCCCGCTCCCTGGCTATCCTCACAGCGCGAATGATCTGGGGCACGAAGTGGGTTGGGGTGACCAGGTTGATATTATTTGCATGCTGTCCCTCCAGAGAAAGGAAGGTCTCCGCCAGCTGCTCCTCCGTTACCGGGACGCCGATGGTCTCATCACGAGATTCGATATTCTCCGAAGCTTCGAAAACCCGTACTCCGAACGCCGAAGCCATACCCCCATGCGATGTCTGTCGTCTCCCGAGAGCGATCTCCCGATTCTGGCAGAACACACAGCCAAGCGGACAGCCCGTAAAAAACACGGTCCCCGATCCCTCTTTCCCGGAGATACAAGGCTCCTCCCACATATGAAGAGCAGCCCGGGCAGCATAAACTCTTTCAGTCATGCCGCAGCGGCCTGCTCTTAATGTTCTGTTTATACCACAGCGCCTGCCGCACAGGCGGCACTGCTCCATTTCATTACAGCTCACTTTTCATCAATAAACCGATTTATCTCAGCGGGTAAATCCCGCACTGAGTCGAATTTTACTTACAGAACATCTCTGCCCTGATTATATTATTGCGAACGTAAACTTCTCTATCTCACGCTCACTCTGCGCTTTTTTAATTTCTGCACCGAGACTTCTGAGTTTTCCGTCGAAATTCTCATAGCCTCTCAGGATATACGCTATATCTTCTATGACAGTAATTCCCTCTGCAGAAAGACCTGCGATGACCAGGGCAGCGCCGGCACGGAGATCCGGGGAAGAAATCCTTGCGCCGGTGAAGCCTTCGATACCGTCGATAATCGCGGTATTGCCTTCCACCTTGATCGAAGCGCCCATGCGGGCGAGCTCATCCACATACTTGAAGCGGTTCTCAAAGATACTCTCGGTGACAATACTTGTGCCGTTCGAGAGCGCGAGAAGCGTGGTCATCTGCGGCTGCATGTCTGTCGGGAATCCCGGGTACGGCTGTGTCTTCACATGTGTACGGCTGAGCCTTCTTGCGGCGACAACGCGGATTGAATCGTCAAACTCATCGACCTCGCAGCCAATCTCGGTCAGCTTTGCGGAGACAGCCTCCATATGCTTCGGTATAACATTCTTGACTACGATATCGCCCTTGGTGGCTGCTGCCGCAATCATGAATGTGCCTGCTTCGATCATATCGGGTACGATCGCATAGCTGCAACCGTGGAAGCTCTTTACACCGTTGATACGGATCACATCTGTTCCGGCTCCCTTGATATCAGCGCCCATGCTGTTAAGGAAGTTGGCAACGTCGACAACGTGCGGCTCCTTGGCCGCATTCTCGATGATCGTCTTTCCGACTGCGCGGGAAGCCGCCATCATAATGTTGATCGTTGCTCCGACAGAAACTACGTCCATGAAAATATGAGCACCTCTCATATGATCGCATCTTGCGAAAATTGTTCCGTGCTCTATAGAAACATTCACACCGATCGCCTTGAAGCCTTTTAAGTGCTGGTCGATCGGCCTGCTGCCGATATTACATCCGCCCGGAAGCGGAACAGCCGCATTATTATATTTTCCAAGGAGTGCACCCAGAAGATAATAGGATGCGCGAATCTTCTTGATCAGATCATATTCGACACAGCAATCCTGTATTGTGGAGCCGTTAATCTTTACGGTATGACGGTCGATCCGTTCTACATGTGCGCCGATACCGGCAACTGCGTCGAGAAGTACATTTATATCATTAACGTCCGGAAGATTTTCCAGCGTTACACTTTCATCAGACATGATCGCAGCGGATATAATCGGAAGCGCAGCGTTTTTCGCTCCTGCGATCTCAACCTCACCAGCCAGAGGGTTTCCGCCTTTGATCACATAACATTCCATTCCCATATTATATTAACCTGCCCCTTTTTATTTGCACGATTCCTTCCCCAAAGAACCATGCAAATAAATCTTAACGTAAAATCAAACTTTTGTAAACATTTGAGTGGATTTCTGGGCCGACCTTATAAAAATTTTATAATTCCCCGTCTGTTTATTGTTTGATTCTCGAGAGAGTTTTCTGCAAAGTCTCCTCAAGCGTCAGATTTGATTCATCAATTACGATATCGGCATATTTTTCATACAGGACGCATCTGTCAGCGTACATCTCGCTTGGAGTCTGCCCCGCGCGCAGGGCTACACCGCGTGTCCGGTAGTCGGAAAACACTCTTTTCACCATCTCGTCGTAGGAAATCTTAAGGTAGATCACAGTCCCGTTCTCCTTAAAATGAGCCATAGCCTCCTCGCCGTACACTGCGCTTCCCCCGGTGGCAATGATACAGCGGTCCACGCAGAGACAGCTTAGGACATCATTTTCTATCTCGATGAACCTCTCCACACCCTCGAATTCAATGATCTCGGACAGAAGCTTTTTCTCCCGGCTCTGGATCATGAGATCACAGTCCACAAAGCCGAAGCCGATATATTTTGCGAGCAGGACCCCCATAGTACTCTTGCCCGACCCGGGCATTCCGATCAGCACATAATTCATACTCTATCTCTTCCTTCCATCCGAATGCT
>CAMYVI010000313.1 GCA_947302185.1 uncultured Lachnospiraceae bacterium | reverse complement strand
CAAGATTCTGAATCTGGAAAGCGGCAAGCTTTCCGATCATTGTCATATCCTCATTTCCACGCACGATCACGACATACTCTACCTGATAATCGTCGTAGACTTTGAAATACATACTTCCCCTAATTTCCTGCGAATCCGCCTGCGATTCGGCAAAGCTTACAATATCCGAGCGATTAATATTGTTTTCTTCTTCAGTCGAAGCAACGACCTTGCCTTCCAGGTCAACGATTGTCAATTCGCAGCGCCCGATGTTCTTGATCCCGTTTATAGTATCCTGAAGTACCAGATTGGAAATCATTTCATTCCCTCGCTTTACCATGTGTCAGGGGATATTCAGGGAAAGGACCTAAAATAACCCCAATACCATACAACATTTTTACGTTTATGTGAAGTCGTATTAATGTTTTTTAACATTTTCTTAACAAAATCACACTTCAAAAATCAAATCAGCATAAGTCGGCACCGGCCAGCAGCTTCGATCGACTATACACTCAGCCAGATCGACAGGCCTTCTGAGTGCTGCCATCGCAGGAATGACATTTTCTCTGAATGCTTTGGCCTGAAGCAGTCCCCGCTCAAGCTTTTCTGCTGATAACGTTTCCTTCTCAAGAAACTCACAAGCCCTCCGGGCGTCTGTCAGATACCCGTTCAATTCTTTAAGCAGCTCCTTCTGTACGACCGGTTCGATCCCGCATGCCGCCTGCGCATTGGCAGACTCTGCCAGCTGCCCTATATATCGGATAATTGCGGGTATATACTCCCGCTCGGCCATCTGCACCATTGTTCTGGCTTCAATATTGACTGCTTTTGCATACAGCTCATACTTTACCTCAGCTCTGGATTCCAGTTCTGTCTTTGAGAAGACCCCGAACTTTTCGAACAGAGTGACAGATTTTTCGGACGTAAGATAAGGTATGGCATCTACCATAGACGGGATGACCGGAAGTCCCCGCCGTACTGCCTCCTCCACCCACTCTTCTGAATAGCCGTTCCCGTTGAATATGATTCTTTTGTGTTCCGCCGCATATTCCCTGATCAGATCATGAACGGCATCATCAAAGTTCTGCGCCTTCTCCAGTCTGTCACAAGCTTCGCAGAAAGCTTCTGCCACAATAGTGTTCAATACGGTATTTGCACCCGCAATCGAATCACGGCTTCCTACCATTCGAAATTCAAATTTATTCCCGGTGAAGGCAAACGGCGATGTCCGATTTCTGTCTGTGGCATCACGGGAAACATCTGACAGTGCGGAAACGCCTGTCTGAAGTTTTCCTCCCCCGATGGAGCTTGTCGCAAGACCTCTGTCTATCAGCTGGCTCATAACATCCTCCAGCTGATCTCCGAGAAATACCGAAATAATGACCGGAGGCGCTTCGTTTCCCCCCAGCCGGCACTCATTTCCCACATCCGCCGCTGATTCTCTGAGCAGATCAGCATGCTCATCGACAGCTTTCAGTATACAGCACAGAACGAGAAGAAACTGAATATTTTCATGAGGCGTCCGCCCGGGATCAAGAAGATTTATACCGTCATCCGTGGTCAGCGACCAGTTGTCATGCTTTCCGGACCCGTTCACACCGTCGAATGGCTTCTCATGAAGAAGACACCGGAGACCATGACGTGTCGCAACACGTTTCAATGTCTGCATGGCGATCTGGTTATGATCCACTGCAACATTACACTTTTCATAAATCGGTGCCAGTTCATGCTGCGCAGGCGCGACTTCATTATGCTGCGTCTTTGCGGGAACGCCCAGTTTCCAGAGTTCAGTATTCACATCCTTCATGTAAGATGCTATTCTCGGACGTAATGTTCCGAAATAGTGATCATCCAGTTCCTGGCCTTTCGGAGGCATCGCGCCGAACAAAGTCCTTCCCGTAAAGACCAGATCCATCCGTTTCAGATACTTTTCTCTGTCAATAATAAAGTATTCCTGCTCTGCACCGACAGACGGATATACATGTTTTGATGTCTCATTTCCGAATAACCTGAGAAGTCTCAGCGACTGATCGCCTATAGCCTGCATGGAACGCAGCAGGGGCGTCTTCTGGTCCAATGCTTCTCCGGTATAAGAACAAAAAGCTGTCGGAATGCAAAGAGTCGCTCCGCCTTCGTCATGTCTGACAAACGCAGGCGATGTGCAATCCCAGATCGTATAGCCTCTGGCTTCAAATGTTGCGCGAAGACCGCCGGACGGGAAAGAAGATGCATCCGGTTCACCTTTTATCAGCTCTTTTCCCGAAAGACTCATGAGAACCTTTCCGCTCGGCAGCGGCGCTGTGATAAATGAGTCATGTTTTTCGGCAGTCGCGCCCGTAAGAGGCTGGAACCAGTGCGTATAGTGTGTTGCACCTTTCTCAAGTGCCCACTCCTTCATCTCATGAGCGATAACGTCTGCGGTCTCCAACGAAAGCTCGGTGCCGTCCTCTATTGCCTCACGCAGGGCTTTATAGACTTTTTTCGGAAGTCTCTGCTGCATCACTGTATCGTTAAAAACATCTTCTCCGAATATATCGGATATTTTCGTGAATTCTCCGCTCATATTTTCCTCTTACGAAACATTCGATTATTTAAATCCGGAGTTTGCTTTTCAGCGCCCTCCGGATTCGATCTGACAGGGCGAATCCCTGCCGGAAGACGCCCATCCATTCATCTGTTGTCAATCATCAGACCGCCTCACGGCAGTCCGGTATGTCGATACTATCAAGCTTTGTTTGCAGAACCGAATACTTCGATCTTATACTTGACCATATCTGTGATTGCAGCTGCGCCCGGAGCCAGAAGCTTTCTCGGATCAAAGCCCTTGCCCTGCTGATCCTTACCTGCTTCGATGTACTCACGTGTAGCCTTGGCAAATGCGATCTGGCACTCTGTATTAACATTGACCTTGGAAACGCCGAGCTTAATAGCATCCTGAACCATTGCATCCGGGATTCCGGAACCGCCGTGAAGAACGAGCGGCATTGTGCCTACAGCAGCCTTGATTGCCTCAAGAACGTCGAAACGAAGTCCCGGCCAATTTTCCGGATATACGCCGTGGATGTTGCCAATGCCTGCTGCCAGCATGGAAATGCCGAGATCAGCGATCTTCTTGCACTCTTCCGGATCTGCGCACTCGCCTGCTCCGACAACGCCGTCTTCCTCACCGCCGATAGCGCCGACTTCTGCTTCGATGGACA
>CAMYVI010000312.1 GCA_947302185.1 uncultured Lachnospiraceae bacterium | reverse complement strand
AAAGTAAACACAGAAGTGCTGAGATCAGCGGCAGATTCAATAGATGCCAGGACAGCAGCAGTTATGTATGCGGTGGATGATCTGAGAACAGTGATTGATCGGTCTGCGACTTACTGGGAAGGTGCCGGGCAGGATGCGCATGTAAGTGCCTACAGACAGAAATTGGAAAAAGTTGAACAGGCTATTGCCCGCTACAGAGAGAATGCCCAGGATCTTCGAAAGGAAGCCGGCATTTATGAATCTGCGGAAAGAATCAATACACAGATTTCAGGTATGTTGACGGGTGATGTGCTTTTCTAAAAGGAGTTAAAATCATGGATGCATCGCGAACAATATCACTGCGTTATAATGAAACACTTGCATACGCTAATCAATTGGAAGATCTTGCCATTTCGCTGGAACAAATGGCAGAACGCGCAAAATCAGACCTGGAGCTGCTCGGCAGCATATGGGCCGGAGAAACAGCATTAAAATACAGAGAAAAATTGATGAGAGAGGAATCGCTCATCAGATGCAGAGCAGGAGAATTGCACGCGGCAGCAGATGCCCTGCGGAATGCGGCAAGGAAGACGTATGCAGCTGAGATGTATGCTCTTTCACTGATAGGAGGCTGATAAGGATGAAAATATGGAAAACACTGACTGTGGGGGTGGTGATGATGGTTATGCTGATGACAGAAACTGCGTGCGGATCGAAAAGTGACAGAATTCAGATCGCGAAAGAAGCATTAGAAAACAAATATAATGAAGTTTTTGTAGTTACCGACGTATATGGTAACAACAGGAGAAAAACGTTTAATGCTATTGCATATTCTGAAACAAACCCGGGAATTCTCGTCGATGCGAGTGTTGAGAATGACGGGAGCTATGTTGAGGATGATTATCTTGTGAAAATAATGGGACAGAGAATAGCCGATGTAGTGGACAGAAACATGGGTGGTCTTCTTGGAGCCAGTTATATCTATGTGTCAACGTTGTCCGGTGATATGGGAATAAGCGACTTGTCAATTTCCATCGCGGACTATGCCGCTTTTAATCCGAAGAATAAGTTTACAATTTCTATATATTATTCACCGGAGAAACATGACGCTGATCATATTTATAATTGTTTATCCGGCTGTTTAAAAGATCTTGAAATGCTGAACGGGTATATTTTTCTTCATGTGATTGATGATAAAAATCTGCATAGTATGCAGGAATACCTGGAAACACATGCTTTTTTTGAGCAGGATGATTACAGTGAATATCTCACCAATGAATTAAAAGTACAAATCGGTTATTCGAATGGTCAGATAGATATGACGCGTGATGAATTTGTCAGGAAAGTGGGAAGCGCTGTATGAGCTATACGGATATTGAACTTCTTATTGCTACGCAGGTGGCATATCTCGAAAATGGTCGATATGACTTCAGAGAGTCTCCGGATGCGGGATCATACAGTGTTCAGGACCTGATGGAAGCTATAGAGGCGGAGTATAATGCCAGAGTAAGCAGTGGTGGGGAAATTAGTTCTTCATTGCAGGGGGATATGGATACTGTCAACTGTATGCGAGACATCCTGAATAAGAATAACGTCAGCGGTGATTTTTTGAATGATTGGCATGTTGTGGATGTATGTGATAAGAACAGCTCATCAGGTATGTATGGCTGCCTTATCGACACCGGTGACGGAAACGCGATTGTCGGATACAGAGGAAGCGAGAGCGAAGATTTTATTACGGCAGTAAAAGATTGGGGAATCGCTGATGTCGGTCTGCTCAATGATACCCTTACTGCCCAGCAGGCTGACGCGCAGATGTATATGCAGAGAATCTATGAGAAGTATGGAGATCGGTACAACAGCTTTTCCGCTACAGGGCACTCACTCGGAGGAAATCTGGCGGAGCATGCAACGATAACAGCACCGGATGGAATGAATATTGAGCGATGCGTGAATTATGACGGACCGGGATTTTCAGATAATTATGCAAGAGCCCACAGAGGAGATATTGCAAGGAACAGCCATCTTGTGGATCACTATCAATGGAGCTGGGTCGGCAGCCTTCTCTTTCCGCTAAAGGGCAGCAATTATAAGACGATATATTCCGTGGTACCGGATGATCATGGCGCCATGAACCTGTTTTTCAGGCATGCGACCAATAACGTGCGCTTTGATAATAATGGTATGGTTCTGCCCGGCAGCAACAGCTGGTTCGAGATTCTCCTCGGTGAAATATCAAGAGAAGCCGAGACCTACCTTGAGAAGCGACTTGTGTCTTTGTGCCCGCCTCTTCTTGCCATTATGTTCCTATATGAAGAAGGGGTGATTCCTGACCTGATTGAGGGCGGATATCGTCTGATCGGAGACATGGGAAATTTTGTTCTGGGATGTCTGGACACCGTAATTGACCGTTTAAATGCGGCAGCAGAGAGTATATACAGCGTGACGATGCAGGCTGTGACTTTTTTTGAAGATATGTTCAGCGGCGGTCGTTCCGGTGAGTATGAGGTCAATGCAGAAGTACTTCGTGCCGTCGCAAACGATCTTGACTCGATTGCAGCCAGAATGAATTACATAGCCGGTGATATACAGGCTATCAGAAGCAGAATTCCGTTCCAGTCTCCGGGCGTATCAATTCTGAAAGCGAAGATTTGGCGAATCGGCAGCAGAGCTGAGAGCGAAGCTCAAAAGTGCAGGCGGCTTGGCAACGCCGCATATGAGTGCGCAGCTATTTACACCACTGCTGATTTAGCTGCCGCAGATTGTTACTACTGAATATTAGGGGCTGTCGCATTAGACGGTGTTACCATTATTTATGGCAGACATTTGCAAATAGCGTCTGCCATATATAGTGGTGCGCACCCTAATGCGACAGCCCCGTGTTGTTATTATTCTCAGTCAGCCAGTGTCCCCATCGGATCCCACGGCATAAAGTGCAGCGGTTCCGTCTCGAGAGCAGCAAGCTGCTTTTCACTCAGATAGCTCTTTTCGATGACCGCCTGGTAGACATACTTGTCGAACCAGCCGGCATTCATCACATAGTAGCCTTTCTCACCGTGTTCATCGCTCCAGCTGTTCTCGATCTTCCAGCGGTTCGGCGTGCCGTTTTCGTCGAGATTGACACCCGTAATCACCATGGCGTGGCTCATTGCTGACTGGCGGATGTTGAGGCTGTCTTCCTTCGTCATGGAGAAGTCAATGCCGAG
>CAMYVI010000311.1 GCA_947302185.1 uncultured Lachnospiraceae bacterium | reverse complement strand
GAACAGCAAAGGCAGCTAAAAATCCAGGAAGAACAGCAAAGGCAGCTAAAAATCCGGGAAGAACAGCAGAGGCAGCTAAAAATCCGGGAAGAACAGCAAAGACAGCTGAGACTCAGGCGGGAAAAAGCCCTTGCCCGGTCATTCGCGGAAGGCCTCTACAGCTTTGACCTTGATCAGCCATTTACAAGTGTTCGTTCAGGGCATTCGGCGCGCTATACAAAGTTGTCTCCGACCGTGAGGTCAATGCCCTCAGAGGAGGCTATAAAGAAAGCTCTGGCTAAAACAGCACGAGATGACAGAGTTCTGCAGCCGGAGACGTCTTATGAAGCCCCTAAGGCAGTATCCTATGAGGCTCCGAGGGCAGAATCTTCTTACGAGACCCCTAAGGCAGTATCCTATGAGGCTTCGAGGGCAGAAACAACCACCGATGCCTTAAGGGAGGATATGTTTTTTGAGACTCCGGTTTCTGCAGCGCAGGCTTCTATCGATCAATCCAGGCATACTTCCCAGCATCAGGGCGAATCGAGATACGCAAAGTCGCCGGATCCCTCATATCGAGGATATCAGGAAGAGCGTAACGGCAGTAGAATAGCGGTCATTATCGCATTGCTCATCGCACTCCTTGCAGTTGCGGCCATTTTTATTATAATCCGCAAGTATTCCTCAAATCTCACGCATCTGCTGACAGGAACACCGGCTGCAGGCACGACTGAAACAGCTTCCACGGCTGAAGCAAACGTTGAGTCCGAAGCCGAAGAGAGCAGGGCTGCCAATACTTCGGATAGCAGCGCTGCGGTAGAAAGTCAGTCAGCAGTCAATATGGCGATCTATGAGGAAGGTGAAATCTTCCACGCAGACAGTGAAACTACTGAGCCCGAAGAATCAGGAGAATTGATTCCGGAAGATCCGAACGATATTTCTTATCTGGCATCCGTCAACGAAAGAGCCGCCGCCGATGCGATAGCTGAGCTCTCTGACGCAGCGCCCAGACTGTATCTGTCCGCTTACGGAATCAAGATCAGTGCCGGAAACAGTTTTAATGCTCTTTCCTACGTCGAACGCATCGAGGATGATGCAGATGAAAGAGACAGGCTGTTCCGGGATATTTCAGTCGATGGTCTCGGTGAATTTGACGCAAAGACTCCCGGCACGTATGAACTCACATATTTCTGCTATGATTCCGCCGGCAACAGATCGAACAGAGCCAAACTGACTGTTATCGTAGAATAAGCGACACTTAATTGGGTCTGTCGCATTAGACGGTGTCCACACTACATATGGCAGACATATGCATATAACGACTGCTATATGTAGTGCGGCCCCGCCTTAATGCGACAGTCTTTTTTACTGAGCGGGGAGTTTACCGTCAAATCCCGCTTCAGGCGGCAAAGAAATGATCCCGATTAGAATTCAGACGAAAAACCAGGAGACCCGATATGGCAAATATTCTTGTTTCCGGGGTGAGAATGGATATGGGTGGTACAGAAATCGCCCAAATCAAGTTCATGAAAAAGCTTCTTGATGAGGGTCACAAAGTGACCCTTCTTCTGTCACAGAAGAGAGGGCCCCTCATGGACAGAGTTCCGGACGGAGTCCGTATCCTCACGATTCCCATGAAAAAAAGCATTTTTCTGGACCGCATGATGGGCCGGATCATCGACGGCAGACCGTTCGCGTTTCCGGTAAAATGCATTTGCAAAATCTTTAAGATCTGTATCGGAAAGAAAAAGTTCACCCCTTTCCTCATCTCAAAGACCGGATTCCTTCCGGGTAATTATGATCTGGCTGTAGAATTTCACGGTTACGGTAAATTCCCGACCGCCTACACCGCAGCCCGTGTAAACGCATCTAAAAAAGCCCTGCTTTTCCACGATGCGAGCATCCACTGGCTGGAATATGTCGTCTCGTATATTGATTATTATGACAAGCTCTACTGCGTGTCGGACGCTGTCTATGACAAACTCGCGTCAATGTTTCCCGAAAAGCGCGATCGAAAGCCGATATTACCGATTTTACCGGTGAGTTCAGAATTCTCACCATCGCAAGGCTTGAGTACCAGAAGGGTATTGATGTTGCGATCAGAGCTGCCGAAATACTAAAAAAACGCGGAATCCCTATCAAATGGTATGTGATCGGAGACGGCAACGAAAAGAAGAAGCTCCGTATGATGATCCGGTTAAAGGGGCTTGGCGACTCTTTTATTTTACTGGGCATTCGCCGCAATCCCTACCCGTATCTTAAAGCCTGCGATCTCTTCGCTCTTACGTCGCGGTTCGAGGGATATCCTGTAACGCTGATCGAAGCCCGGGCACTGTGCGTTCCCATACTTGCATCTGATATGCCCTGTATCAGGGAGCAGATCACGGACAATGTGAACGGCATGCTGACGTCACTCGATCCTAAAGAAATCGCTGACAAAATAAATGAGTTCAGGAAAAATCCGTCAATAGGCCGCGCAATGAGAGAGAATATGATGGGCGAGACTATTGATTTTTCGGCTGACTACAGTAAAATAGAGGCACTTATCAAAGAAGCACACGCCTCCCGGTGAGATACCCGGGAAAGGAGGACGAAAACATGTCGGGAAGACAATCCAATAAAGTTAATTCAATCAGAGTTAATTTTATCATGAATGCCTTACTCACGATGTCCTCCTTTATCTTTCCGCTGATTACATTCAGACATGTATCAGGAATACTTCTTCCTGCCGGAACCGGAAGAGTCGCATTTGCCACATCGCTTATATCGTACTTTAACATTTTCGCCCAGCTCGGTATTCCCACTTACGGAGTACGTGTCTGTGCTCAGGTGCGGGATGACCGTGAGCAACTCACCCGGACAGCACACGAACTTCTCATGATCAATCTGATCACATGTGCTGTAACGTACGCCGTCCTTTTTGCAGCTCTTCTGGCTGTACCGAAACTTCAGGATGACCGGCCGCTCTATTTATTAGTCAGTCTCAATATTATTCTGACCTCGATCGGAATGGAATGGATCTACAAAGCGCTCGAACAGTATACATACATAACCGTTCGCTCAATCATCTTCAAGTTCATCGCTCTTTTCGCAATGTTCATGACGATCCACGAGCAGAAGGATTATGTGATTTACGGAGGAATCACGATCCTCGCAGCATCGGCCTCCAATATTCTGAACTTTATCAACGTGCATAAATACATTGATATGAGGCCTGTAGGCGGCT
>CAMYVI010000310.1 GCA_947302185.1 uncultured Lachnospiraceae bacterium | reverse complement strand
TCAAACCAGGATATAATAATTACGGTCAAGAGGAAGTATATGAAAAAATAAGTTCCCGGTAAGGGACATTTGAGAGACTTGTAATGAAGTGGATCATGGTCAGGACAGCGGTAAAAACCTTCGGCGGATCGCAGCCTCGCATAAAGGAGGGTGCTTTGCATCATGCGTGGCGCGGCAAGAACGCCGAGGCGTTCTTGATAAGCGTTCTTCTGAAAAAAATGCACATAGAACGGAGAGTGATATGCAGTGCGAATAAAGAAAGTTTACGCAACGGATATTGTTGCAGTGACTTACACAGGGAGCGAGATTCCTGTATTTGAGAAGAGTGAGGCCTTCTGGATTTATGCAGTCGACGAGACGAAGGTCGTGCGCATGCAGATCCTGTCTGTGTATTCGGGAAATATTGACGATATGATAAAGCAGCTCAGGATGTGCCGTGTCGATGCGCTGATAGCCCGAAACTTCGGACCGAAGGCGATGAGCCGGCTTCGTGAGGCCGGGATACGAATGTATTCGTTTGATGGCGGTGCCAGAGCTGCGGTGAATGCATTTTCTGAGGGCCGTCTGGCAGAGATGTGAATATATGATTTACCTAATCAGAAGAAGGGAGCTGCTGCATTAGGGCGCGAAACCACAATATTTAGCAGATGTTATTTGCAAATATCTGCTAAACATTGTGATCACAATGCCTAATGCGACAGCTCCTTCATTTTCGTTTCTTAGATCAAGAACTCCTCGGCGTTCTTGCCGCGCCGCGCATGGTGCGAAGCGCCTTTCTTAATGCGCGTCTGCGATTAATAATACTCTGCTCTTTGGCTCACTCCAGCACTTCTGCGCACTCCTTCAGATACTGAATAATCGGAAGGTGCTGCGGACATGCGCCCTCACACTGCCCGCACTGAATACATGCAGAGGGTGCGGATCCGGAGACTTCCATTTTGTAATTTCTTCGAGCGCGCTCTAGGTTGCCGTACATTTTGTAGATATTCATGGAACTGAAGATGCTCGGAATATCAATCTCCATCGGACAGCCGCCGGTGCAGTAACGACATGCGGTACAGTGAATGTGGTCGATAGCCCGAAGTGCTTCCTGTGCATTGACAATGCATTCCTTCTCAGTGTCAGTGAGAGGAGTGAACTTTCCGTTTCCCATGTAGGATAGGTTGTCTGCCATCTGATCCCAGTTGGACATACCGGAGAGCACGACCATAACATTCGGGAGAGAGGCGGCGAAACGGATTGCCCAGGAACTCGGGCTGGGTCCGTTTTCCGTTATATTGAGCGCATCCTTTACGACCTGCGGCGGGTTCGCCAGCATACCGCCCTTGACCGGCTCCATGACGACGACGGGCTTTCCGTGTTTTGCTGCGACCTCGTAGCAGCGGCGGGACTGGACTTCAGCGTCCTCCCAGTCAGCGTAGTTGATCTGAAGCTGGACAAATTCTGCGTCCGGGTGCTCGTTCAGGAGCTCATCCAGAAACTCCGGCGAGTCGTGGAAGGAAAATCCCCAGTGACGTATGAGACCTTCCTCCTTGAGTCCCTTCACATAATCCCAGATACCGTATTTATCATAGAGAGGCTTGTTGCCTTTTCCGAGTGCGTGCAGCAGATAGAAGTCGAAATAACCGGCTCCAGTTCGCTCAAGACTGATTTTGAACTCGTTTTTAGCCTCCTCCTCATTCTTTGCTGCAAAACTCGAGGCGTTGATCTTTGTGGCAAGATAGAAGGAGTCACGGGGATGGCGCTCGACGAGGGCCTTTCTTGTGGCTTCCTCGGAACCTTCATATACGAAAGCTGTATCGAAATATTTGCCTCCGGCTGCGAGGAACGCATCTACCATGTCAGCGGTCCGTTCTACGTCTATGACTTCCATGCCGTTGCGGCTTATTCGCGGAAGGCGCATCATACCAAATCCAAGTTTAATACAATCATTAATAAGTTTTTCCATACGTTCACCTTTCTTTTAAGATTCGGCAATTGAGAAGTCCTATACACAATTGGATTTATACTCATGCAGGAACATGAAGTGCAGTGCTTCCCATTTACCTGAAAAATAGATTCTATGTTTCTATACTGTATTATGGCAAGCTCGGTGTCAGAATGATACTTTTGGCACTGTAATCATATTATACATTATTTGTGCCGCATTTTATTGTATAAACTAATTTTTTTGAGTATCATTACAGGAAGGGAAATATTTTTGGAGGTTAAAATGAAAGAAAGCTCAGGAAATGCCTTGAGGAGAGCACTGGTCGCACTTTCCGTCCTTCTCGTTTTGACGCTGGCGGTATTTATCGCTGTAGTGAACATGCCGCTCACCCGATACGCACACTATATGAATCTGGGCGCGAAATATTTACTGGATGAAGAATACGATGATGCAGTACGCGCTTTCTCTGAGGCTGTGAAAATTGAGCCGAATGACGCCGAGGCTTACAGAGCACGGGCGGAAGCCTATGAACAGACAGGGCAGACAGACCTTGCCTACCAGGATTACCTGGAAATAGAACGGATTACCGGGGAGACAGGTTTAGCAGACCGAAAGTTCGGAAAATCGACTGATGAAAATGCATCGGCAGATGCCTCCGGACCATCCGCCGAAAATGCATCGACCGAGACACCTCCGACGGAGACACCTGTTCCGGCTACTCCGACACCGGAGCCGGTAGCACCGGATTATGATGCATTTTTCCAAGATGTGAAGGTCAACCCGAATGCCTATTTCATATCGCTTGACGGTTATGATCTCTACACATACGATAACCCCGGAGCTGTCATAGCGAGAGGGGATCTGGATCTCGACGGAGTAGATGAGGCATTTGTTTCCTTCACGAATCATGGCTCGCCATATAACGTAATCAGTACACAGGTTTGGAAGTGGAACGGAAGTGCGTTTGAACTCTACGCCAATATAGGTGGATCTTATGCGACAATGGATTTTTATACCACCGGTGGCATACGGCACTATCCGAAGAATCCAAAGACTCTCATTAATCCATATACGGTGGAAGTATACAATGCCGAGTCAAAAACATACGATGAACTTTTCGGCGTGGCCGGCGTGAGTCCGGACACAATGGAACATTACGGGACATATGATCCCGCTTTGGATCTCGATGGTGACGGCATCATCTACTATCAGAACGGAGAAACGCCTATGACACAGGCAGAATATGAAGCTCTGATAGAACCGTACGTGCCGGACCGGGCTCATCTGGAA
>CAMYVI010000309.1 GCA_947302185.1 uncultured Lachnospiraceae bacterium | reverse complement strand
ACTGTTGCTTCAGTCGCAGTATTATAAGAGTTGATCACCGACGAGGATACAGATTCAAAAATGATAACGTGAAAGTTATTATTCTACAGAGGCGGAGATGAAACATTCAAAGAACAGATATAAAGGAAGGACATTTAGATGATTCATCCTAAGCAATTCATCAGAACACTTATGAAAAAGAGCAGCTTTGATGCCGGGGACGTTCCTCTGCTCGAAGCCAACTATCATACCCATACATGGAGATGCCGCCATGCCGAAGGCTTGGAACGGGATTATGTGGAAAAAGCAATCGAAGGCGGTATGAAAGTGCTCGGGTTTTCCGATCACACGCCATACCCGTTCCCCGGAAATTATAAATCAGGATTTCGCATGGATGTTGCGCAGCTGGAAGAATATGTAGCCACTATTGAAAATATAAGAGACGAATACCGGGGGGATATCGACATAAAAATAGGATTGGAGGTCGAATACTATCCGGCCTATTTCGAGAGACTGACAGAGCTCACCGACCGGTATCCGATCGAGTACTTTATTCTCGGACAGCACTATCTCGGAAATGAAATCGGGGACAGTTACAGCGGAATGCCTTCACCGAGTGTCTCGAGGCTCCATCGGTATGTTATGCAGGTGAAAGAGGCTATGGAGACGGGAAGATTTGCATATGTTGCACATCCGGACCTCATATATTTTATCGGATCTGATGAAGACTACGACAGAGAGATGCGCTATTTATGTACTTGTGCCAGAGATCTGGACGTTCCCCTTGAAATCAATTTTCTCGGTCTCTTTGAGGGCAGAAGCTACCCGAATCAGCTGTTCTGGGAGATAGCCGGGGAGGTGGGAAACAAGGTTATTTTCGGCTGCGACGCACATAAGCCGGACATGGTCGTTAATCCGTTCTCGATGCAGGAAGCGCTGAATATGACAGAGAGATACGGACTGGAGAGGATTACATATCTTGAATTGAAGGAAACCGGAGCAGTTTAGCACTGTACCAGATTAAATCTGTGCCATATTAACTATTTAATTCTGAAAATTAGTATGATATAATGCTGTCTATTCGCATGGTATTTTATGCGATTTAATCTTTATGAAAAGGGGAATTATCATGACAGGTGCACAGATTGTAATTATCGTCACGATCATATGTTATCTGGGAGGCATGCTGCTGATCGGTCTGTATTTTAACCGTATGGGCAGCGGAAACAGCTCCAGTGACTTTTATATCGGCGGACGATCCCTCGGTCCTATCGTAACGGCTATGAGCGCGGAAGCATCCGATATGAGTTCTTATCTGCTGATGGGTCTTCCGGGACTTGCTTACTTTGCCGGAATAGCTGAAGTAAGCTGGACCGCGATCGGCCTTGCTGCAGGTACATATCTTAACTTTCTGCTCGTAGCAAGAAAGTTGCGTCGCTACTCTGATGAAATAGGTGCTTTTACCATCCCGGATTTCTTCTCGAGAAGGTATAATGACAGCAAGCATCATATTTCGATTGTAGCGGCACTGATCATTCTGGTTTTCTTTATTCCTTATACCGCTTCCGGTTTCAAGGCGGTAGGCACGCTTTTCAACAGTCTTTTCGGCGTTGAGTATCATGCAGCGATGATTTTCGGTGCGGTCATCATCATCAGCTATACCGTTCTCGGAGGTTTTCTTGCTGTTTCCACGACTGACCTTGTTCAGAGCATTTTCATGTCGATTGCTCTGATTATTATAGTTATTTTCGGCATCATACAGGCCGGCGGTATGAGCAATGTTGTGGCCAATGCCAGGGCACTTCCTGGATATCTTAACCTGACACAGGGTTATGATGCTGCTGCGGGTCAGGCGTCAAGCTTCGGCGTCTTCAGCATTGTGTCTACACTTGCATGGGGACTGGGTTACTTTGGCATGCCGCATATTCTTCTTCGCTTTATGGGAATCCGCAAAGAGGAAGAACTTGTGACCTCCAGAAGAATAGCGGCGGTCTGGTGCGTTCTCTCCATGGCTATAGCGATTTTTATCGGCGTTATCGGCTACAGTGTTTCAGTAGCGGGCAGGATTCCGATGCTTACTACCAGCTCGGATTCCGAGACTGTCATCATAAAAATGGCGGATCTGATGAGCCGCAACAGTCTTTTCTTCGCACTGGTCGCAGGTATTATTCTTGCAGGTATTCTGGCAGCGACCATGTCGACAGCCGACTCGCAGCTTCTCGCTGCGGCGTCCAGCGTATCGCAGGATATCATGCATGATTTCCTCGGAATTAAAATGAACAATAAGACAAATATGCTCGTTGCCAGAGGAACGGTCGCAGGTATCGCGGTCATTGCTCTCGTCCTGGCCTGGAATCCCAATAGCTCCGTCTTCCGCGTCGTCTCATTTGCCTGGGCGGGATTCGGCGCCACATTCGGTCCTACCATGCTCCTCGCACTCTTCTGGAGAAGATCCAACAGACAGGGCGCTCTGGCAGGTATGATCGTCGGAGGCATCATGATATTTGTCTGGAAATTCGTTATTGCTCCCATGGGCGGTATTCTCGCTGTATACGAGCTTCTTCCGGCGTTCCTCTTCGCGCTTGCCGCAAATGTCATCGTAAGTCTTGCGACGGGCGAACCGGAGAAGAAAGTCGTTGACACATTTGACCGCGTAAATAAGAAAAAGTAAGCCGGGCCGAACAGCTGAAGAAAACGGCTTGAAAAAGCTTAAAAATTCCTGTGAAAAGTATGGCTTATCTGAAAGAAATGTCGTATAAATAAGTGAAGAAGTAATAAAACAGATTATAACCTTTCACAGGAGGTATTTAGATATGTCAGAAGAGAAGAGAGTAAATGCAGTAGAACTGGGCATGGAGACACTTGACAATGTGGACGGCGGTCTTGCGATAGACTATCTGGTACAGAATAATAAGAAACATCAGCAGGTCAAAAAAATGCCGAAAGAAGCCAGATCCTATACGGTCAAGAGCGCAATCGCAACCGGTGAGACCATTGCAGTACCGATGAATACCGATGAAGAAGAGCAGAAGGAAAAAAAGAGAATTCCGAAGATCGTTTTCAGAGATTCAGGTACAGCCATCTGAATGAAGGCATGACTGACATAATAGTCAGGACCGGATTCGTGATGATATCCGGAAATATGATATATAATATCAAGCAGCAGGGGCAAACGGCTCCTGCTGTTTCTGTATTAATCTCTGACGCAGAATTCTCGTGACTTAAGTCGTGAGATGAATGCGCAAA